>JAUWOX010000074.1 GCA_030611905.1 bacterium | reverse complement strand
CATGGCTTGATCCCACCAATCAATCGCCTGACGATCACTCTCTAATGCATCTTTCATTCCCTGCAGGGCTGAATCATCCAAATCAAGCTCGGATACTCTGTCTGGAAAAAGGATTTTTAGACTCATGGCTTGATATGCAAAATTCTGCCAATTCTTATTCCGACGATCACTTTTTAATTGACCTTTCATTTCCTGCCAATCAGTTTTTGATATCTCTGTTTCAGGGTCAAATTTAAGTTCTGGGCTTTCTTCTTGTTCCAAGCTCAAATCCTGAAGCTTGAGATCTTGGTCTGGTGATTTTTTTTCAAAATGTTTTCTTATTCCCACAGTATTAGTTTAAAGTTAAAAGTTTAAAGTGAAACCTGCCTACCGGCAGGCAGGAGTTAAAAGTTGCGACGCTCTGGGCGGGGTTTTTTTTCTGATTTGAAAGATTCTGGAGGAAGCATGGTGATTTCTAGGCCTTGATCGGTTACTTCGACTTTGTCTGCGGCGAGGATTACTAGGTTAAAAGCGTAGTATATGAAATCATTCCAATAATTATTGCTTGCTAATTCTTCTAAGTAGCGCCCTGTTGTATCTAATTTTATATTGAAATCTAGCTTCGGAAATAAAAATTTTAATAATGCCGCATGTTCAGCTAATTTTTCCCAATTTTTTTCTTTTTGCCAATATTTTAGGTCTTTTTCTACAGCATTTCTAACTTCTTGATCTAACTCTAAGCTTTCAAAATCTTCAGGGAATAGAGATTTTAATGCTCTTGCCTTTTTTAGGGTTTCTATATCGCAAAATGTCGACATCTGCCTTTTTATATCATCTGTCATGTCGTCATAATACTTTTTCCCTGGAATCTCTTGACCGGGAAACAAAGTTTCATAATACATTATTAAATTAAGACTTATATTATCTACAACCATACTAATTGCAACTTCAATTTTATTTTTGGATTTATTAAGATTGAGGCTCGCGGTTTTTTCAGGATATATAATTTTTAGATAATATGCGAGTTCTGCGAAATCTATTATTTTATTCTCTGTTTTATATTTCTCTAATTTTTCTTTTAAATTGGGCCAATTTTCTGTAAGGAGTTTCCCAAATTCAAAATCAGCGGAAGTAGATAAATGCTTTTCTTTAATATCTAAAACATCTAAACTTAAGTCCTGCAGTTTTAATTCGTCTGGCTTGCTCTCAAAATGTTTTCGAATACCCATATTATAAGATTAAAAGTTTTTTCTCTCTGGTCTTGGCTTTTTTTCTGATTTGAAAGACTCTGGAGGGAGCATGGTAATTTCTAATCCCTGATTAGTCACTTTTACTTCGTCTGCCGCTAGGATTTTGAGAAACATAGCCTGAGTTGCAAAATCCCGCCATCGATTATTCTGACGATCACTTTTTAATTTATCTTTCATTCCCTGCCAAGCTGAATCTAGATCAAGTTCTGATGCTTTATCTGGAAAAAGGATTTTAAGACGCATGGCTTGATGTGCAAAAGCCCACCAATCATTATCCTGGCGATCACTTTCTAATTCATTTTTCATTGCCTGCCAATCAGTCTTTGATATTTCTGTTTCAGGATCGAATTTTAATTCTTTAGTCTCTTCTTGTTCCAAGCTCAAATCCTGCAATTTCAAATCTGATTCAGGTTTTTTTTCGAAATGTTTTCTAATGCCCATCTTAGAATTTATTAATCTTTCAATATCTTTTCCATTTTTTCCTCCAAAACTTTATGGCTTAGATCTTCGTCTAGTTTGCCATCAAGTGCTAACGAGATTTCACCGCGTTCTTCTGAAACTACGATAGCCACTGCGTCAGTATTTTCTGTAATACCGATGGCGGCCTTGTGGCGAGTGCCGAGTTTTAAGGAAAATTCTTCTTCAGCCAAAGGCAGCATACAGCCAGCAGCTAAAATTGTATTGCCGGAGATTATAACTGCGCCGTCATGAAGAGGAGAATTAGGGAAAAAGATATTAAGTAATAAGGCGGTGGATAAATTAGCATCGAGTCGAGTGCCTGATTCAGTGTATTCGATCAAGCCTGTTTTGCGTTGTATAACTATTAGAGCGCCAATTTTATTTTTCTTTAAAATTTCTACGGTGTGAATCATTTCATCAAAATTGACTGAAGTTTGGCTAGATTTGCCTAAAAACCTAGTACGGCCTAATTTTTCAAGGGCGCGACGAAGCTCGGGCTGAAAAACAACTGGAATAGCAACAATAATTAGGAGAGTTAAATGCGAGAGAACCCAATTCAGGGTTTGAAGCTGTAATATTCGGCCAATAACTAAAACAACGGCTAAAATGATAATGCCGTAGATTATACGAGTTGCTTTTGTGCCCTTAATAAAAGCGAATGCAAAATATATTAAACATGCGACAATGGCGATGTCGATAAATGTGAGAAAATAGTCTAAGGCGCTAAAGGTAGAAAAGTAGGCTGAAACGCTGTTAAACATAATAAATATTAAATATTTTTATTGACTAATTACCCGAATATTTGCTCCATTGCGAACTAATTTGCCTGGCATAGTAAATCCGGCAGCCCGGCGATGTCCCCCGCCTCCCAGGGCATGGGCTAATTTAGAAACATCAACATCATCACGGAGTGTTCTAAGAGAGCCCTTGATCTCCCCATTTTCATTTTCGGATAATACTATGGAAGCCTTAACATCCGGAATAGAATTTAAAAAATTAGCCACGCCTTCCAGGTCTTCATGTTTTGCTCCGCATTCTTTTAAATCTTCATTGGTAACTACCGCCGTAACTATACCAAGTTTTTTATTTTTCTTTATTTCTGACAAAAGTTTACCCCATAAACGGATAGTCGATAATGATTTGTCCTGAAGAGTATTTTTAGTAACTCTTTTTAAATTGGCACCTGAAGCCAAAAGATCTGAAGTTGCTTTTAAGGTTTTTTGAGACGTGTTGGGATTTTTAAAACTATCAGTATCACCAAAAATTCCGCTTAACAAATTAGTAGATATTTTTTTATCGAGCTTGATCCCAATTTTTTTAAACAAACCATGAATAATTTCTGCAGTGGAAGAGGCCTCCGATTTAATAATATTGATACTTCCAAATTCAGGATTATCTTGATGATGATCTATATTTATTATAGGCATTTTGAGTTCTTGCTGCAAAAAGAAATTATGCAGGCCAGTTTGTTCAAAGCTACCGCAATCAATAGTGATTAATAATTTGTATTTATCAAAATTCTTTAAAATTTGTTCTATTTTTTTGATTTTATTTACGTCTTCTAGAAAATCAAATTTAGCTGGTATCTCATCTTGGCAGGCATAATCAATTTTTTTATTTTGTTTTTTAAGGACGCTTCCCAGAGCCAAAGCTGAACCAATAGTATCTGCATCGGGTTTGCGATGACAGATTAGTAAAATATAAAAAGACCTCCGGATTAAGTATAAGGCGCGATTGATTTGGATATCAGTAGATGTGAACATCTCAATTAGTTTCTTAGTTTCTTAGGTGCTTAGGGCTCTGTGTAAGACAATCCCCTAAGTAACTAGGAAACTAAGTGCCTAATAGTATCTTTTCAATACGGTCGGCGTGTTCTTCAGAATGATCAATAATGAAACGAATTTTTGGAACAAAACGCATGACTAATTTTCTATTAAGGATCTGCTGTATGCGATAGACATTCTGATTTAATTTTCTGAAAACACTGGCTGTTTTATTCTTGGGGATCGCTGAAACATACACGCCTACATGTTTTGCGTCAACAGAGGTTTCTACTTTGGATATTGTAATAAAAACATCGCGTGGCAACTCAACTTCTTCTTTGATAATCCGTCCTAATTCTTGTTGAATAAGACTATTTAGTTTTGCTATGCGATGGGACATGTGTTTTAAAGTTTGGCTTTTTTAGTTTCTTTTTTCCAAGCTTCGATCACGTCTCCTTCTTTGATTTTAACCTTGGTTTCAATTGATAGGCCGCATTCGTTGCCCATTTTCGCTTTAGAGACTTCTGCTTTTTGCTTTTGAAGATTTGTGATTAGACCCTTCCCAATTTCTTCATCTTCGTGGAATATTTTTACATTTAAGTCTTTTTCAAAATAGCCAGAAACAACTTTGCCGCCGACTATTTTTCTTTTCTTTTCTGTTCTAAAAACAGCGAGAACTTTGAGTTTTCCTATTTTAGTTTCTATGATCTCTGGTTCAATTAATTTGGAGAGTTGCTTTTTTATTTCGTCGATAAGTTCGTAAATAATCTTAAAGGTAAATATTTTGACATGCTTGTCTTCAGCTAAACGATTGGCTACTGGAGTAACGTTAGTATTAAAGCCGAAAATTATAGCATTAGATGAAGCGGCGTTCATTACGTCTGATTCAGTAATTTTGCCAGCGGCATAGTTTATTATTTGAGGCATGACTTGTTTGGATCCGATTTTATTTAGTTCATCAATTATAGCGCCGATAGATCCTTGAACATCAGCTATTAAAATAATATTTAATTTCTTGATTTTTCTTTCTTTGTCTGAGGTTAAGTTTTTTTTAATTTTAATTTCTGATTTTTTTAATTCAGTAATCTTTGCTTTGGCAATTTCTTTGGTTTCTTCTTCTTGGAGAATATCTCCGGATTCGGGTATTTGGGCTAGGCCTAAAATTTGAACTGGAGTAGAAGGTTTGGCATGATCAATTTTCTTGCCTTGAAAATTTTCCATGGCCTTCACTTTACCAAAATTATTTCCCACAGTGAAATAATCATTGATGTTCAATGTCCCATTTTGAACTAAAGCAGTGGCAATGGCTCCTTTTTTGGGATCTTTATTGGATTCAATTATAGTGCCAATGGCTGGAGCATCAGGATTGGCGCGGAGTTCTAATAAATCAGCCTGCAAAAGTATCATTTCGAGCAATTGACCAATGTTCTTTTTGTATTTGGCAGAAATTGGAACCATAATTGTATCGCCTCCCCAATCTTCCGGCTGAAGACCTAGGTCTGCAAGCTGCTTTTTAATTTTTTCTGGGTCAACGCCTGGTTTATCAATTTTATTGATAGCAACGATAATGGGAACATCAGCATTGCGGGCGTGAGCAATAGCTTCCTCGGTTTGGGGCATAACGCCATCATCAGCGGCGACTACTAAAACAGCAATGTCAGTAACTTTGGCACCTCTTTCACGCATAGCTTTAAAGGCTTCATGGCCGGGGGTATCTAAGAAAGTAATAAGTTTTCCACTGCACTTGGTTTGGTAAGCGCCGATATGCTGAGTAATTTCACCTGCTTCGGTTTCTATAACATTGGTTTCACGAATTGCATCTAAAAGTTTGGTTTTGCCGTGATCAACATGGCCCATAACAACAACTACTGGCGGTCGTGGCTTTAATTTTTCTTTTTCTTCTTTAGCTAGATCTTCTAATATTTTTTTACGAACGCCTTTTTCTTTAACAATGTCTTTTTCTTCTTTTTTAGGTTCGACTTTAAAACCAAGTTCTTCAGCAATAATTGAAGCAGTTTCAAAGTCAATTTCTTCATTAATAGTGGCCATAATCCCTTCCTGCATC
>JAUWOX010000023.1 GCA_030611905.1 bacterium | reverse complement strand
CAAATTTGGCAATCAAATAATTGAAATATTATCAGCTATTCGTAAATCAAAAACAAAAGCCGGACTTTCCATGAACAAAGAAATTAAACAAATCACTATTGACACCAAGCATAAAGAATTAGAAAGATTTTTTTTAGATCTCTCTGCTACCACTCATGCTCAAAAAATATCTTTTGGTAAAGCTGAACGAGAAATTACACCTGATATAAAAATAAAAGTTCAATTAAAATAATATAAAAACAGACAATCAACCTACCCCGTCCCGAAATTTAAAAAAACCAGCTTAACTGGTTTTTTTTATTTGATCATTTATTAATTTATCATTGATTCTTCATTCAAAATTCTTAATTCGTCATTTAACTCTCTCTGCATATTTCCCCGTCTCAGTATTCACCCTAATCCGATCCCCTTCCTTCACAAACAATGGCGCATCCACCTTTGCTCCTGTTTCAATCTCGACTATCTTTGTTCCCGACTGTGCTGAATTACCCTTTACGCCTGGAGGAGCTGACACAACCTCAAAAACCATTTTTGCCGGCAATTCCATATCAAACATTTCATCATCTAAAAACATTCCCATCACATTAAAGTTTTCTTTTAAAAATTTCTTCTTGCTCCCTAAATTATTCTCATCAACTGAAATCTGCTCAAAACTTTTACTGTCCATGAAATTTAAGCTATTCTCTTCTTGATACAAAAAAGTCATTGTTCTTCGTTCAATATTCGGTTCATCCACCCGTTCATCTGGACTAAGGGTTTGATCAATAACATTTCCATTCTTAATATTTTTCAATTTCAACTTCGAAAAAGCCCGACCCTTGCCCGGTTTATAATGCTCATTTTTCAAAACATTCCAGGCCTGATCCCGAAAAATTATTGTCTTACCTTTTTTTGCCTGTGATATTAACATACCTCTTATTCTAATCAAATTTTACTGATTGTCAATAAAAATTTAATTTTTCAATTACAGTTTTTCTTATTAAAAATGCCAAAAACTAATTTAACATTTATTATTAAAATTATGAATTACTACTAAATTACTCTCTTCACCTCTTCCAAACTCGTCACTCCCTCAATCACTTTCAGCAATCCATCCTGTCCCATTGACATCATCCCCTGATCCACAGCTACTTTTTTTATGTCCAAATTAGCCACTCGTTCCCCAATCAATTCTTCAATTTTCTTATCCACCTCAAACATCTCATAAACACCAATTCTTCCCTTGTAACCAATTTCATCACATTCTTTACATCCCTTTGCTTTATATAATTTTTCTATTCCCTTTTCCGGATAAAACTTACCTAATTTATCTTTTAGTTCCCTAATTTCTTCTTCGCTAGGTTTATATTCCTCTTTGCATTTATCACAAAGTATGCGCACCAATCTTTGCGCCATCACCAATTTCAAAGCCGGCGCAATTTCTTCTGGCCGCGCTCCCATACTAATTAAACGCGGAATTGCTCCAGCCGCATCATTAGTATGCAAAGTTGATAATACCAAATGACCTGTTAAAGCCGCCTGCGCCGCTACTTCAGCCGCCTCTCTATCTCTAATTTCACCCACCATTATAATATCTGGATCCTGCCGCATAACCGATCGCAAAGCATCTGCAAAACTAACGCCTTTTTCTGAATTAATTTCAGTCTGCGAAATACCAGACAAACGATATTCAATTGGATTTTCCAAAGTTATAATTTTCTTCTCCGGAGTTTTAACCTTATTTAAACAAGCATACAAAGTAGTTGTTTTCCCAGAACCTGTTGGACCACAAGTTAAAATTAATCCTAATGGCTGACTTATTATTTTATCCAATAAATCAAGCTCTCTTTTTCTTAATCCTAATTTTTCTAAACTCAATCCAACCGCACCAATTCCTAACAATCTCATCACCAATGTCTCACCAAAAGAAGTCGGCAAAGTAGAAATTCTCAAATCAACATCCTTTCCATCCATACCTATTGTAAAACGTCCATCTTGCGGCTTATCAACTATATTAATTTTTAAACCAGACAATATCTTTATTCTTGATAAAATCTTATCATAAACTTCTTTTGGCAAACCCAAAATATCCTGCAAAACACCATCTATTCTATATCTCAATTTAATACTGTCTTTCTCCGGCTCCATATGAATATCAGATGCCTCAGCCGCCAAAGCTCCAGCTAAAATAAAATCTATCATTTCAGTCATTGGAACCTTCTTGATAGCTTCCTTTAAATCTGTCAAATTTTTTATTTGTTCCTTTGCCTTTATTATTCTTTCCTTTGCTACCTTGATTTCATCTACCTCGGGCTTTACTATCTTTATCTGCCCATAAATATCCAAGACATGCCTTAAACTCTGCTCGGAAATAATATAACAAGAAAAACTATAACCCTTATCAGCTAATAAACCCGTTACTTCTTTCAAGCCAGGATTAGTCGGATCAATAGCTCCGATTCTAACTTCACTATCCTTAATTAAAAAACAAACAGTCCGCGCCTTTTCAGATAATTCCCTTGGAATTAAAGAAACCGCCTCCTTGTCAACAGGAAAGGTTCTTAAATCAATATAGGGTAACCTGGTTTTAATCGCCATTTTCATCGCCTCTCTCTCTTGAACCTTTCTCGTCTCATCAGTCAATTTTTCTTTTAATTTTCTCCCTCGTTCTTCTTCCAATAACTCATCTGGGCTTATTTTTTTTACCATAAAATTTAAATAAAAATTAATTTCATATTTTAATTATATCTAAAAAATAAAAAAAGAGCAAAAAACTCTTTTTAACAACTCATATTCAAATCAACTATTAAATATTAAATTTCCTTAACAATCCTCTCAACTGCCAACACATCCGCCCCCATTCTCAAATCAACCTTATGCTTTTTAGAAGAATTCCAAACATCCTTAAAGGCTTTTTTCATAATTACCTCTAATTTCTTATTAACTTTCTCTTCTGACCAATATTTATTATCTATATTCTGCAACCATTCAAAATAAGAGACTGTCACTCCTCCAGCATTTGCTAAAATATCTGGTATTACTATCTTCTTTTTTCTAAATAAAATCTTATCTGCCTCTGGAGTTGTCGGTCCATTAGCCAATTCTAAAATAATATTTGCCTTAATTTTCCTGGCATTATCCTTTGTAATTTGATTTTCAATTGCTGCCGGCACCAAAATATCAACATCCAACTCTAACAATTCAGAATTAGTAATTTTTTTCGTCCCGGCTAAACCACTGACAGTTCCAACTTCTTTCTTCTGCTTCATCACGTCCTCAAGATTAATTCCCTCTTTTCTAAACACACCACTTCGTGAATCCGATACAGCCACAACAACAAATCTTTTATCATTAGAAAGAATATTAGCAATATTACAACCAACATTTCCAACACCTTGCACCGCAACGGTTATTTTTTTATTAATCTTATTTTTTTTCAAGCTTTCATTCAAAACAAAATATCCACCCAAGGCAGTTGCCTTCTCTCTTCCCTTTGACCCACCTTTACCAACCGGCTTACCTGTAAAAGTCGGCAGCCAATCTTTATCATTAATTTTATTTTTAGATTTTGATCTATAATTTTGATTTTTGATTTTTAATTTTTTATATTCTAATACCATCCAGTCCATCACCTGCGCGTTTGTATAAACATCAGGCGCAGGAATATCTTTATCCGGTCCAATCACATCAAATATTGCTTTAACATAACCCTGCGATAATCGCTTTAATTCATTTTTAGATAACTTTTTAGGATCAACAACGACCCCGCCCTTTCCCCCGCCCAAAGGAATATTAACAACAGCGCATTTCATCGCCATCCAAAAAGACAACGCCTTAACTTCGTCTTCACTAACTTCAGGATGAAATCTAATTCCACCTTTATATGGCCCCCGCACTGAATTATACTGCATTCTAAATCCTTGGAAAATCTTCATTCTCCCATTATCCATCTTCACTGGAAAATTAACTTCCACCATTCTCTCTGGACACAATAAAACTTCTAGATAGATTTTATCTAACTTAATTAACTTAGCCACGCCCTCCAATTGCTCCACAGCATTTTTAAAAGGATTATTTGACATTTAGTTATTCATAATTTAGTTATTTAGTTATCACAGCTATAACCTGTACTGGACAAACATCTACTGCTTCCTGCACACACCCAAGCTCTTCCAATTCAGATTTTTTGGCATAAGCCTTATTATCTTCTGTTCTCATCTCAAAGACATCTGGACAAACTGCTGCGCAAGATCCGCAACTAATACATGCTTCTTTATCTATCTCAATTTTATATTTAGCCATATTTTTATTTTATATTTAAGATTTTTTATTTTTACTTTTCTATTATACAACTTGTTTTAATTTTTCCAAAACAACTTTTTCCACATCCATCAATCCAATATTATCAAAATCAACCAATATCAAATTGTTCACTTTTTTACCCATAAAAATCTCTTTTATTTTTTCTCTCTCAGTATCTTTTGATGCTCTAAACAATGCTTTCACTTTACCAGGCTTTAATTCATAAAAGATTATTACAATCTCAGCTAAATTAACCGACATAGCAATCTCTTCTTCCACGCCAAATAAATCATTTTCATCTTGAGAATTAGTTTTTTCAAAATCCTGATAATTAACTAAAGTCCAAGCAACTTTTCTTTCTTTATCAAATTTTACCCGAGCCAAAGCTCTTCCCCATAATTTTAAGGTTGTTAAAGATTTATTCTTAAAAATATTCTTTACAATTTTTTGCTGATCAGCCCCCATAGCAATTAATTGAGCTGCTACCGTAAAAGCCCTTGGCGTAGTTGTTGAAGTTTGAAAACTCCTTGTTCCAGCAACTATTCCGGTCAATAAACAATTGGAAATATTCTCATCAATATATTTTTCACCAAAAGACTCTACCAAAGAATAAAGAACTTCCGCAGTTGATGATGCAGTTACATCAACCAAATTAACCTCACCATATTGTTCGTTTGTCGAGCTGCTGTCAATATTTATAATCGGTGTTTCATAAAATAACTCTGCGCTTTCTTCATATATTTTGCCGAGCTTTTCCAAATCAGAACAATCAACACAAATAATTAGATTATACTTAAACCCCGAAGGCTTAGTCGTTACATGGCGAGTATCATAGTTCCCCTTTTCCGACGTAATATAAATATTCAATTTATTTCCATCTTCATCAAAATCATAAGAAAATTGAGCTACCTTAGCTTCCGAAGTGTCTAGAGTTATTACAAAATTCTTAGACCCATCAACCGAATTTTCAAGCTTTTCATAAGATGACAAAAATTTTAAAGAAGAAGGAATTGTTCCACTGCAAACCATGTCAACTTCATGCCCACCCATCTTTTCCAAAACTAAACCCATTGCCAAAAGACTACCGATTGAGTCCTCGCTAAAATCCTGCTTAGTAATCAGCAAAATATTCTTACTCTTTTTTATTAACTCATGTATTTGTTGCTTGGCTGACAATTCCATTCTTATATATTATTTATAACTCAATTATGTAATTTTATCTCTTACAAAATCATCTGTCAATTGTGGATAGAGTATATCAAACTAAAAAAATTTAGCAATAAAAAACCACCCTAACAAAAACAACTTAAAAAACTATCCAGCAAAACATCAAATCACCTCAAGAATAACTCCTTCCGCCAAACCCTGTTATGCAAAATATATGGATTATTTTTGGATATTTTGTTAACATTAATCTAGTTATTTAATTTAGTTATTATTTTAATATGGAACTTCTCCAAGCCATCGTTCTTGGCCTAGTCCAAGGATTAACTGAATTTATTCCCATATCTTCATCTGGTCATCTCGTCCTTGTCCGAGAGATTTTTAATTTTAAAGATCAGGGTCTAATTTTTGATATTTTTCTTCATATAACCACACTTCTTGCGGTAATAATCTATTTTCGTCAAGATTGGCTCAATATCCTAAAAAATATTAATAAAAAATCAGGTCTTTTCTGGCAGATTATTATTGCCACTATTCCAGCAATAATCATTGGCTTCCTAGCCAGTGATCTAATAGAAACTTTTTTCCGCAACACTGCCTGGACTTCGCTTTTTCTAATTTTAACTGGTTTTTTCTTTATTATTGCTGAAAAATTATCAAACACCCCGCAAAAAGAAATAAAAAATATCAAATGGAAAGACTCTCTTTGGATTGGTATAGCTCAAGCCATCGCTATTCTCCCTGGCGTTTCCCGCTCTGGTGTTACTATCGGCACTGGACTTCTCCGTAAAATAAAAAGAACTGATGCTGCTAAATTCTCATTTCTTTTATCAACAATTGCTATCTTAGGCGCCAGCACCCTTGCATCAGTAAAATTATTTCTCAATGGCTACACTATAAATGGAAGTTTGTCTGAAATAATCTTGGGCTCATTAGCCGCTTTCATTGTCGGTTATCTTTCAATTAAATTTCTAATGAACTTTTTCAAAAAACACGGCCTTATCCCTTTTGCCATCTATATAATAATCCTCGGAGCAATTATCCTCTGTTATACTTTTACAAAATAAAATGAGTCAAACAATCTCCAAATCAGCCAAACAAACTCAAACAATAGCCGCAAAACTTGCCAGACAGCTTTCCGGTCAAGAAATACTTTGCCTAACCGGCGAACTCGGTTCCGGCAAAACAACTTTTATTCAAGGCCTTGCCAAAGAATTAAATATAAAAGATAATATAACTAGTCCTACTTTTGTTATTTATAAAAAATACAAAGCAAAAAACAATCTAAATTTTTATCACTTCGATCTTTATCGTATTCAAGAGCCCCAAGAAATTCTAGATTTAGGTTTCGAAGAAATTATTAATAACAAAAAAAATATCATTGCTATTGAATGGTCTGAAAAAATTAAAGACCTACTTCCAAATAAAAATATTATCTATATAAAATTCGAGTATCTTGATAAAAACAAAAGAAAAATAATTATTGCTTCAAAAAAATAACCATGGAAATTATTCTTGCCTCACAATCCCCTTACAAAAAACATGCCCTAGATATCCTAGACATCCCCTATAAAACAATCCCGAGCAACTTCAATGAATCCTCTATAAAAAACAAAAATCCAAAAACATTAGCTAATATTCTATCCAAAGCTAAAGCTAAAAAAATCGGCCAAAATCATAAAAATGCTGTTATTATTGCTTCCGATTTATTTGTAGTTCTCAATAACAAAATTCTTGAAAAACCTAAAGACAAAAAAGAAGCCTTGAAAATGTTAAATGCCTTGTCCGAAAAAAAATTTGATATTGTAACCGGACTCGCTGTCTATAATACAAAAACAAAAAACATGCTGTCCGCTGTAGAAACTTGCACTGTCACTTTTAGAAAACTAGATAAATACGAAATAAACAATTACATTAAAAAATACCCTGTCCTTAAATGCGCCGCAGCATTTGAAAGTGACGGATTATTACGATTTGCAAAACACATTAATGGTAACTACAATTTTAGAGCTGCTATTCCAGTCAACAAACTCATCTCTTTCCTAAGAAAAAATTCAATCACTGTCTGATTTGAAATTTGAAATTTAATATTTGGAATTAAACTCATGATTTATTTATGGTACATATTTGTAGCATTATTACCCGGCATCTTCTGGGTCTGGTTTTATCGTCGCAAAGATAGAGACAATCCAGAACCACTCAAAATGATTTTCAAAATCTTTCTCTGGGGCATGGCCACCACCATTCCTGCCATTGCCTTAGAATTCGCTGTTGAATTTTTTATCCCCTTTGCCACATCAACTAATTATATTGCTTTAGTTCTAAGTTCATTCCTTATAGTTGCCCCTATTGAAGAAATCATGAAATATTTAGTCGTCAAAAGCAAAGCTTACAATCACGCTGCTTTTGACGAACCTATTGACGGTGTAATCTATGGAGTAGTCGCTGGTCTCGGTTTTGCCACTTTAGAAAACTTTCTGGTCACTTTAAGCGAAGGACATTCTGTTATTCTTCTTCGTTTCGCCACTGCCACGCTAATGCATGCTATTACTACTGGCATAGTTGGATATTATCTATCGCTCAAAAAATTCAAACCAGAAGAAAAACACCCAGTAGCAAAAGGACTATTAATTGCTATTTTCCTCCATGGTCTTTACAATTCGGTCGCTTCTTTGAATCTAAATATTGCCCTTGTCCTTTTGGTTATTTTATTAATCGCCATGTATTTCTTCTTATCTCGAAAAATAAAAGAACTTAAAAAAATAAAAATCCCTTCGAACCCGAACATCAAAGCCAAGAACGAAGTCCAAAAACAAACAGAATAATTTTACACACCAAGCGAATTATGGTAAAATAAAACAAGATTAAAATCATTTCAAAATTAAAACAAATGCCCAAAAAGTCTTTTTTCGCCAGATTTCTAAAATCTAAACAAGTCGCTGACAAAAACAATCCTCCCAAAAAACCAACCCAGCATATTAAACCTCAAACTTCATCAACTCCAACAGAAGTGCCTGTTCAACAAACCCAAGAACAAACAACTCAACCAACTCAAGAACAAGAACAAGAACCAGAGGAAAACTACGAGGGTCAATTAGCCATTGATGTTTTTCAAACACCAGAAGATATTATTATCAAATCAACTATCGCCGGTGTTAGACCAGAAGATATTGATATCAACATTGATAATGACATGGTCACCATCAAAGGCCAGAGAAAAGAAAAAACTGAAGCTGAAGAAAAAGATTATTACTATCAAGAATGCTATTGGGGATCATTTTCCAGATCAATAATCCTTCCAGAAGAAGTCAATGCTGACCAAATTCAAGCCGAACTAAAAAACGGCATTTTAACAATCAAATTACCCAAAATACATCAAATCAAATCCAAAAAAATTGAAGTCAAAATGGCTGACGACAAACAAGTCTAAATTCAAGAAAACGAAAACACAATAATACAAATAAAAAGATCAATCAAATCGATCTTTTTTTATATCCCCAAATTTTATTTGTTTACCTAAAAAAACATTGCTATACTAAAAGATCAATTCTAAAGACCGCACATTGACAACGGAGGAACCCATGCCGCAAATAAGATACGAAAAAGCACTATTAACCTACAGCTGGGAAGAAAATAAAAAACTCATTGAACGACTCGCCCGCCTAATAAAAAACAGTGGCTATCCCGTTAATCAAATATTTTGTATAGCTAAAGGTGGAATTCCGCTCGGTTATGCATTAGCAATAAAATTTGGTCTACCAGTAGCCATTATAGCTGTTGAAAGCTACGTACCAGAAAAACCATCAGGCACAACCGAAGCTCCCTCATCCGAAATAAGCCGTTGCCGTGAAATAGCTCTTATTCAAGAACAAATCGGCTCACACGCCCTGCTAGTAGACGACCTTACTGAAACAGGCAGAACCTTCCCACTAAGCATAGAACTTATCAAATGCAGATTCCCTGATGGAATTGATGGAAGAAATGGAATCCAACAAGTCAAAACTGCAACAATCTGGCACAAAAGAACCTCTCTATTCCAACCAACCTGGTTTACTGATGAAGTACAAAAAGATCCACTAACCAATACCCTACCCTACATAGTCCAACCCCACGAACAATTTTCGCCCCAAGATCTAGAACGACCAATTAATACACTGCCTCCTTCACTCACTCATGACTGTATTGTCAGACGTTGGCCCGAATATACTACAGATACCATCCAACTAGCCCAACTAGTCAAAGAACTAGAACGAAAAGAAGGCATCAAATTCAACCAAATCATCGCTCTCACCTCAGGTGGAACAATCCCCGGCATAATAACAGCCAGAATTCTTGGAATCAAAAACTTTGCTATTTTAGCCACTAAAAATTTACCTGGCATTCCCAGCCATGTACCCTTTGCTCGAGATCTTGTTAAAACTACCCCAGGAATTGGTCAACACATCCTTTTAATTGACGACCGTACCTGGACGCCCACTACATTAGAACACAGCATCCAATGGCTCAAAAAGGAATATGGATGGGCATTCTTAACTCTACATACCGCAGTTCTCTACCACGGCCCCCAAGGCTTCTCAGTAGATATAGCTGTCCACGAAATCGACCCACTTCCAAACGGACAAATGCCACGGCTGATTCAGCCCATGGAGTCTGAATTCCAGCCCTTTGGCCAGGAGGCAAGCTAATGACAATCAAAGACGCTGATCACATCGGACTTAAGCAAAGAAAAGTACCAAAAATCATGCTCCTCTGTGGAGACCCTAGTCGTGTACAAAGAATTTGTTCACATCTGACAAATGTAGAAGCTGTTGCCAGCAACCGAGAATTCACCACTGCTTTTGGAAAAATCAAGATCACCGGAACACCGCTAGAAGAACTCGTAGATTCACTCGTGACGCCAGAGCTTGATCTCACTGTCGGCGTTATGTCCTGCGGAATTGGCGGACCTTCGACAGCCATTGGCATCGAAGAACTCATCAACCGCGGCGCCGAATGTTTCCAAAGAGTCGGCACCGGCGGCGGCTACCTTCCCCATATCAGGCTACAAGATCTTATGATTTCTCCAGCAACAATCAGACATGGCGGCACTTCTGACGCCTACACCAGACCACTCGGCAAAGCATTTCCTGCCGTAGCCGATCTCCTTCTTACTATGGCAATTGTAAGAGCAGCCCAGCTCTTAGAACACCCCCATCATCTCGGTATTACCAGAGAAATTGATGCCTTCTATCCAGAAAACTCCCCTGACCACTCACTTATTCCAAAAGACGTCATCAGAATGAAACGAGCTTGCCAACGAGCCAAGGTTCTCGGCGTTTCCATGGAATCCGGCACCATTTTCCCGATCTGCTCTATCAGAGGCGTCCGTGCCAGTGAAACTCTCGCTGTAGTTGATGCCGCTGGCGAAGAAGAACACAATATGAAACTCGACCCCGGCGAAGGCGTCGACCGAGCAATTCTAACCAACCTTCTAGCCATAGCACTCATTCGCCACCAAGTACTGCAAGGAAAACTGTCCCTTTAAACAGAGCCTCAAGCTCTGTTTTTTTCTTTTATCAATTAACTCAAAAAATGCCAAAAATGGCTAAATAAACGGCTAATTACGTCGTTAGTAGCCGTTGATTTTAGCTTAAATAAAGCAAATGGCTTATTAAAGCCCTACTTACCACTTACTAATAAACAAAACAACTCAATAATTTACAAAATCTAATAATTGCTAAAAAACAACTAACATGTTAAACTATCCGTGACGCCATCGAGACGATCACCTTCAGCCAGGAGATT
>JAUWOX010000124.1 GCA_030611905.1 bacterium | reverse complement strand
TAAGACGCGAAAGGTATTTCAAAACGAACAAAGGAAAAAGTAGCTTAAAGCAAATAATAAGAGATTCAATAAAAAAGTAGTTATGCCCGGGTGGTGGAATGGTATACACGCAAGACTTACCCAGAACCACATAGGGTTCTGGGTACACAGCACCCCTAGTGGTGCTGTGTAAAATCAATTGTCATGTATTATGTTTATGTTTTAAAAAGTGTAAACACGGGTAGATTATATATAGGAAGAACTAATAATTTGAAAAGGCGTTTTTTTGAACATAAACATGGCAAGGTTTGGACTACAAAGAGAATGCTGCCAATAAGATTGTTATTTTATGAAGCATATTATTCAAAATCTGATTCTATAAGACGCGAAAGGTATTTCAAAACGAACAAAGGAAAAAGTAGCTTAAAGCAAATAATAAGAGATTCAATAAAAAAGTAGTTATGCCCGGGTGGTGGAATGGTATACACGCAAGACTTAAAATCTTGTGGTCTTACGACCTTGAGGGTTCGAGTCCCTCCCCGGGCATTTTTGTATTATAAAACCCGGAGATTGTCCGGGTTTTTATATGAATTTAGTTTGAAAGATTTAAACGTAAGCTACGCTAGCTACTTTGTCTCCAGCTCCCAATCTCATTATTCTAACTCCTTGAGTAGCGCGTCCTTGCTTAGGGACGGCTTTGGTCTCGATACGAATAACTGTGCCTTGATTAGAGATAATGATAAGTTCTTCGCATGTTTCATCGACAATACTAGCGGCAACAATATTGCCATTTTTGGCTGTGATTTTCGCTGTTTTAATACCGGATCCGCCGCGGGACTGAACTTTGTAGGCACCAAGTTTTGTTACTTTACCATAACCATTCTCGGTAATAATTAAGTTTTTTAAAGTTGGAGAATTAGTCGTTGATTTTCCAATAACATCCATACCAACAATTGTATCATCGCCTTTCAGTCTAATGCCGCGGACTCCAGCTGCAGCACGACCCATTGGACGAACATTGGTTTCTCTGAATCTAATTGCCTGTCCCTTGGTAGTAACTAAAACGATTTGATCTTGGCCAGTGGTTGGTTCGACCCACTCCAATTCGTCTTCGTCTTTTATTTTAATAGCGATAAGACCTGATTGACGGACATTTTTGAAGTCTTCAAGCTTAACTTTTTTTATCAAGCCTTTGCGGGTAGCCATAGCTAAATAATTAGCTTTGACTGCTTTATTAAAAGCGATGACTGCTGTAACTTTTTCTTCGGGGCCGAGCTGTAAGAAGTTAACAATGGAATTGCCCTTGGCTTGACGAGAGGTTTTTGGAACTTCATAAGCTTTCAATTGAAAAACTTTTCCGGTATTAGTAAAGAACAGAATATCTGAATGAGTATCAGTAATGAAGAAATGATCGACAACGTCTTCCTCTTTGGTAGTCATTCCCTTGACACCTTTGCCGCCTCTTTTTTGGGCACGGTAAGTTGATTCTGGCAAACTTTTGATATAGCCGCCGCGAGTTAAAGTAATCACAACATCTTCTTTGGGAATTAAATCTTCAGGTCGAAATTCTTCAATACCGCCGGCAACAACTTTGGTTCTCCGATCCTCACCGAATTTTTCTTTAATGTCGAGAAGTTCTTTTTTGACGACGCCTAAAATTTTCTTTTTGCTTTTTAGCAATGCTTCCAACTCTTTAATTAATTTTCTCTTTTCTTTTAATTCATCTTCGATCTTTTGTCTCTCTAGAGCAGCCAACTGATGCAGTCTCATTTCAAGAATAGCAGCAGTTTGCTTATCAGTGAATTTAAAATTTTTGACAAGATTTTTATGAGCGACTTCTCTATTTTTTGATTGCTTAATAGTCTTGATGATTTGATCAATGTGGTCTAGGGCCTTTTTTAATCCTTCTAGAATATGGGCTCTTTCTTTGGCGCGATTCAATTCGAATTTTGCGCGGCGAGTGACAATTTCTATACGGTGCTTGATGTATTCTTCGAGCATCATCTTCAAATTCAAGACTTGCGGTTGTATGCCGTTGACTAAAGCGAGCATGTTAACATGAAACTTTTCTTGGAGTGAAGTCATGGTATAAAGCTTGTTCAATACCTTTTTAGGGAAAGCATCTTTTTTAAGCTCAATAACAACTCTGACGCCTTGTCTGTCAGATTCATCGCGCATATCTTTGATACCATCAAGTTTTTTATTCTTAACTAGATCGGCTATTTTTTCAATAAGGGAGGACTTGTTTACTTGAAAGGGAACTTCAGTAATTATAATTCGAAATGCTTCCTTCTTTGTTTCATGTATGTTGGCTTTGCCACGCATTACAATTCCACCTTTTCCCGTGGAATAAACTTGAAGAATATCTTTTTTGTTAAAAATTATTCCACCAGTTGGAAAATCTGGTCCTTTAATAAATTGCATTAGATCTTCAATAACTGCGTCTGGATTTTCGATCAGATGGGTAATACCATCAATAATTTCATTTAAATTATGAGGGGGGATGTTGGTAGCCATTCCAACAGCAATACCCATCGTACCATTGATTAGGGTATTAGGTAATCTGGCTGGTAAAACTTTGGGTTCTTTGTGGCTGGCGTCATAATTATCGGCCCAGTCAACGGTTTCTCTGTCAATATCATAAAGCATTTCTTCAGAAATGCGGGAAAGTTTACATTCAGTATAACGCATGGCTGCAGGGGAATCACCATCCATAGAGCCGAAGTTGCCCTGACCATTAATTAAAGGGTGGCGCATGGAAAAATCTTGGGCCATTCTAACCAAAGAAGCATAAACAGCCATATCGCCATGAGGATGATATTTACCTAGAACTTCACCGACCACAGTGGCTGATTTTCTGAATTTAGCGCCTGATTTTAAACCAATAGACCACATAGCATAGAGAATGCGACGATGCACTGGCTTTAGACCATCGCGGACATCGGGCAAGGCACGGGAAACAATAACAGACATAGCGTAATCTAAGTACGACTCCTGCATTTCATTGACAATTTTGCGATCTTTTATACGTCCTATTTCCATTTTGTTTGTTAACTAATTGATAATAGCTAATGCCTGCCTGCCGGTAGGCAGGGCCAATAGAAATCTATTAGCTATTAGCTGATTTATTCTTCTAAGGGCAATCGCGGCTCTTGAGGTTCTTGATTTTCATTCTCTTCTTGGCCAGGATCTTCCTCTTGCAATTCTTCATATCCTTCCTTAATCTCTGAGAATTTTTCTTTTACGTCTAATTCTTTTATTTCGTCGATTCCGCTTTTCAAATCACTTTTTAAATCATCATAATTAGACTCATTCTTGATTTCTTCTTTATTTGAACCAATAATATATCCTTTGGAAAAAAGTATTAGCCAAATAATAAAGATTATCAGAACAATAACTACGATGCAAATCCACATTATTTTTTTCTTTTCTTCGTCAGATTTTTTTAATAATCCTTTCCACATAATTTAGTTTTATTAAGATGAATAAAACTAACCCAGATTCTCTAAGACAACAATATCGTTCTGATCTTCGCTCAAATCTTTCTTTTTAACTGAATATTTTGGAATAGCTTTTTTAGTTAC
>JAUWOX010000146.1 GCA_030611905.1 bacterium | reverse complement strand
GTGATGCAAGTAGCAATGGATATGCAGAGATATTGACAAGTTCTTCGGATGTAAAACAAGTTAGAGCTTGGGGATATCAAGGACGAAGGACGACTCCGACTATCAAAAAATATTATAGTGTGGGAGAGAATGATGAGTTTGTAGTAGGAAGATTTAAATAGAAGACATTGCTTTATTGTTATATTGTTGATGAATAATGGATAACGGATAGCAAGCGATGAGTAACGAGAATTGATTAAATTAATTAATGTAATAAATAAAAAAAATATATGAAAACAAAAGGAATGTTAATCCTAAGAGGCTTGGTTATTATTATTTTGGCGGCGTTGTTAGTTGGTCCGATGGGTTTTGATTATGCGCAGAGTAAAGAGGAAAAATTGGATTATAAAGAAAGGGAAATTGTAGTTGGTTTTGAGGGCGATGCGGGAAATTTAGCTATGGGTGGATTAAGCCAGAGTTTTGGGGCAAAAGTGAAAACGACTAATTCTGTTGGCGGTTATTCTGTCTTGGAGGTTCCTGAGGGTAAAAGCGTTGGAGACATGGTTAAAGAATTAAAAAAGAATAAACAGATAAAATATGCTCATCCGAATTATGAAGGAAGATTGGCTTGGACGCCAAATGATCCAAGTTTTTCTTTGCAATGGAACTTTGATTCGAATCATTTAAAGATGGAGAAAGCTTGGGGTAGAACGAGAGGCAAAAAAAGTGTCAAGGTGGCGGTAGTTGATACGGGGGTAGCTTATGAGACTCGGGGTAAATATAGAAAGGCTCCGGATTTAAATAAAACCAAGTTTGTGAATCCGTATGATTCAGTAGATCTAGATGGTCGCGCTAATGATGATAATGGACATGGAACGCATGTGGCTGGCACAGTGGCGCAAAGTACAAATAATGGTCGAGGGGTAACAGGAGTTGCTCCGAATATAGCGATAATGCCAGTTGATGTTTTTTATCCCAGTGGTACTACTTATACTGCAAATGTAGCAGACGGGATTTATTGGGCGATTAATCACGGGGCGGATGTGATTACAATGAGTTTGGAGTTTCAATATTCGGTGCCAGTGGTTAATGAAGCGATTAAGTTTGCTACTGAAAATGGAATATTAGTGACGATAGCGGCGGGAAATGGAAGAAGACCATGGCCTTATGGCGATGGAATTGATTATACTGGTGATTCTTCTCTTGCTTATCCAGCGGCTTATAAGAAGTCTTTTTCTGTAGCGGCAACTGATTATGCCAATCAAAGATCTTATTATTCTAATTATGGAAATAATTTAGATATATCGGCTCCGGGTGGTGATACTTCAGCTGACTTGAATAATGATGGTTATGTTGATGGAATATTGCAGCAGACTTACAAGTATCCTTCTTATAATTTCAAAGAATTTTCTCTTGAGTGGTATCAGGGAACTTCTATGGCTGCACCTCATGTGGCTGGAGCGGCAGCATTGTTGTTTTCGAAGGGAAAGAAATTGAAACGAGTTAGAAAGGCCCTGAAAAGAACTGCTAATAAAGGAATGAGTGGTTATACTAAGAAGGGGTATGGATCTGGAGTGATTAATGTTAACAAGGCCTTGAAATATAAGTTTTGTTCAAGGGTAGCTCTGAAAAAATATAAAAAGAAAGTAAAGAAATTTAAGAGGTTAATGAAGAAGTACAAAAAAGGATCAGCTAAATATAAAAAATATAGAAAGAAATGGAAGAAATGGAAGAAGAAAAGGAAATGGTGCAAGGGTCATATATAGAATTGTGAATATGCACGAATGCCTGATGGCTACGAATAATACGAATATTAAAAAAGGCGGATTGTGAATCTCGCCTTTTGTTTTTGTAAGAGTTTGATATAATTAAAAATTATGGGTGAGAAAGTATTACAAAAAAATATTTTGTTGAGTCGGCTTAAGAAAATTGCAGAGCCAGTGGCGAAAGACTATGGCAATAATGAGTTTTCTATTGTTATGTTTTTTGATGATGAGATTTGGCGGGAAAAAGATGTGGAAAAGCAGAAGGATATTATTGTTAAGAAAAAAATAAAGCTAAGAGACGTTCCTTCTTCTTGCTATGGTTTTCGTTCAATTTTTTTGAGAAGAATAAAAGATTGTAGTCAGGACGATTTTAGTTTCAAAGATTTGGAAAAAATATTTGACAAGTCTGATAATTTGGTTTTGGGAGATTTTGAAGATATTTCTTCGGGAACTGGAATTATCGCCAAGACGAATGAGTGGTATTATAAAGCAATGGGTGCAAGGGCCTTTACAAGCGAAGGCAAAGTGCCAACT
This sequence comes from bacterium, assembly GCA_030611905.1. Taxonomy (GTDB): domain Bacteria; phylum Patescibacteriota; class JABMPQ01; order JABMPQ01; family JAQVVF01; genus JAUWOX01. The sequence goes on along the minus strand of JAUWOX010000146.1, from coordinate 714 downwards.
CGTTTTTCAAATGATAAATATTTTTATTTGGCCAATGCTAAGAATTTTTATAAGCGAGCCCTGAAGAGCAATTTGGATGAATACATTGTTCAGCGATGGGGGGCGGGGACTAATCTCGCATCAGTGGAGGCTTTTTTAACAGGACTGGAATACATTGATAAGAATAAAAGGATTTTTTCTAAAACAAAATATATTTTTTCTGATTATTCTAAAGAGAGCATTAAGGATGCGAGGCGAGAAGCATTGAAGAATGAGAGATTAAAGAAATATATGGATTTGGGGATATTGGTTTTTGAGGTGATTGATGCGATGAATCCGCCGGCAAAATATCGGGGCAAAGTGTTTTATATTGAGTCAAGTTATTTGTATGATTCCTTGCCGCAGGATGTTTTGGCTAAAGTTAATGGAAAATTTTATAAGATTTTATATCGAGGATATATTGATGAGAGAGCGAAGATATATTTGAATAGCGGTAAGGAGATTTTGCCAAGTAAGTTGGTAAGATTATTACAAGCTGATGATTGGACGGTAATTAAAAATTTAGAATTAAAGAGTTTTGATGCGATTAATGGGGAAATTAAGTTGAAGCTGGTAAATATTGAACAGATTAAATATGGAAAAGAGATTAAAGAGTTGGTTAAAGATTTAAATAATGTGAGAATTCCTAATGTTGATGTAATTGTTGAAAGCTTGAAAAAGGCAATGGATTGCTTG
>JAUWOX010000119.1 GCA_030611905.1 bacterium | reverse complement strand
TGATGAGTTAGATTGATTAGATTTGACATATTTTTTTAAGTGATTTATCATAATATTATCTGTTGAGGAGAGCAGTGTTCTTTCAAGGGTCCAGAAAGGATCCAATAGGAGGTGGAAATGCCTAAAAGAGTTTTTGTAATTGCGGAAGAGCTTCTATGGAATCAACTGGTAGAATTTGGAATAAAGGGAGTGGTTGGTTTTCAGAGTATTTCAAACTTGGAAGGCTTGGAAGGTAAATTGGATAGTTTTTGTCCGGAAGTTATTGTATTAGATTGTTATGCTTTTGAATCTGTCAGAGAGAGAGTGTTTCGTTGGGTGGAAGACACTGAACGTGAGTGGGTAACGCATGGACTTCACGGAAAGTATGCAACCAGGTCACCTAGGTTAGGTATTTGTGTTGTTGTTTTCTTACAGCATCAAGCGGATTTGGATAAGGTTAAAGGATTGTATAAAGAAGTGGAAGTAGTGGATGTTGATAGGTTGGGAATTTGGATGGAAGCGAGACTGAGTGTTTGGATGAGTTCTTTTGCACAAGAAGTAACTTTAGTGACGTGTTCAGGACACCAGATTGATTTGATTTTGTTTAGTGACCAGTGTTAGTTTTGATAATTGAGCAAATTAGAAGGATGTTCTTTTGAGGTTTAATGCCTCTTTTTTTTGTGCATTCATTGTTTTCGGTATTGTGTTCGAAATATTTTAATTTTGAATTTGTTGGGAGAAATGTTCCTCTAGTCAAGGTAATGAGATTGGCGAGTGGTATTTTGCTGGGCATTTGGTCCTTCTGGGTGGTGAAAAGGGCATTCCAAATAAAGTAGCATAGCAGTTTAGTTTTTGTAAGAATTTTGGTATACTATAATAGTTAATGGACTTTGTATTAAAAAAATCCTAGAGGATTTCTAGGATTAATGTTAAGGAGCGATGAGTTTTTGATGCGCTAATAGTCTGGTATTAAAGAATTGCGTGGTGGATAGAATAGCACAGCAAAGTAGTTGGATCGAGCAAGCAGGAGCAAGGATAAAGAAAAGTTTTGTATGCGATGGTCGAAAGCTAGTCATTAGCATTAGATACATGACGATCACAAGCGTTATGACTAGATAGAGGTTGATTTGAGACCGTACGTCATTGATGCTGTCTTGGCAGGGTTGGAATTTGACAGTTTCTCTGATGAAAAAGCCAGTCCAGAATATGCAAGAAACGGAAAAACCGGTTAGAGATGAGCAAAGCAGAGGGCCATGGATTCCATTGCGCTCTTCGAAAAATATCCAGCAGAACATAGCAAGAACAATGGTTGCAAAATTGCTGAGAAGAAGAAGTGGGCGATAAGTATTTCTGTTCGTTGGTGTTTGTATTGCAGTCATTGCCTTCCTCCTTTTGGCAGGGTGTGATTAATTAATGATATATTGTTTTAATAGTATTGTCAATATGAATTTAGAACGAGACATTTTGTCGACAATTAGTTATTATGATATTTTTGATTACCCGCTGACTAGTTGGGAGATTTGGAAGTTTTTGTATAAGTGTGAATCTTACGAATGCCTTATGGCCACGAATACGCGCGAATCTAGTTTTTTTAATGTACAGAGAGCTTTGAAAAATTTTAAAGGTTTGGATTTTAAGAATGGTTTCTATTTTTTGAAAGGGCGGGAGACGATTGTTGAAGAAAGAAGGAAGAAATATTTGTTGGCGCAAAAGAGGTGGAAAAAATTGCAAAAGGTTGTCAGTATTTTACAGGTGGCGCCTTTTGTCAAGATGATTGCTGGATGCAATAATTTGTTAATTAATAACATAAAGCCAGATTCTGATGTCGATGTTTTTATAATCGTTAAATCGGGTCGAATGTGGATGACGAGGTTTTTTGTTACGACTTTAGTCAGTTTGATGAGGCAGTGGCGGCATAGAGGAAATGTTGCTGGAAAAGTTTGTTTGTCTTTTTTTGTGACAGATGATAATCTTAATTTAGGAAATATTGCTAAAAAGCCTTATGATATTTATCTTAATAATTGGATATTTTTAGTAGCCCCTTTATTGGATCGGGGTGTTTATAAAAAATTCATTGAGGAAAATTTATGGGCGCGGAGTAAAATGAATAATGCTTTAACGTTTTTGCCAGTTGATTATGAGAGAAAGATAAAGAAGAGCGTTATTTTGGAAGGGGCTAGAAAACTTGGAGAGAAGGTTTTGAGTGGAGGATTGGGAGATTTAATTGAAAAATATTTTAAGAAAATGCAGTTTGGAAAGATGAGAGGGCGGGGGACTGATGTAATCGTGTCAGATAAGATGTTAAAATTTCATGAAGTTGATCGGCGGGATGAATTTCGTGAACAATTTGAAAGTAGAGTGAACAAATTAGTTTATGAAAAAAGTTAAATTGAGATATCAAAAGATATCGGATGCCAAGAGATTTTTTGAGATTTTAAATAATCCAAATTATATTTATTTTAGCGCAAAGCCGAAAACAATAGAGGAAGAGCGAAAATTTTTGCGGGCGAATCTTCAAAAGAGAAAGAATAATTTAGAATATAATTATACTATTTTATATGGTGGTCAGATGGTTGGTGGGGCAGGAATAAAAATTAATCAGAGTCGTAACTATATTGGAGAAATTGGATATTTTGTTGATGAAGATTTTTGGGGGAAGGGTATTGCTACTCAAGTGGTAAAGCTTTTAGAAAAAATTTGTTTTGATGAATTGAATTTAAAGAGAATCGAGATTTTGCCGATGCCAGCGAATAAGGGTAGTGTGAGAGTGGCTATAAAAAATAATTATAAAAAAGAAGGATTGATGAAGAAAGTTTTGAAGCATTTGGGAAAATTTGAAGATGCTTATTTATTTGCTAAAGTTAAATAATTTTTAAAATAAAAATAAAAATATGAAAAGAATTATATCGTTTTATTGTTTCATTATTGTGCTTTTTCTTTTTGGAATAGCTGGAGGTGTTCACGCTGTGAATTTGGGTGATACATGGACTGGTATGGGTGGACTAGCGGGGGTGACTAATGTTTATTGTCTTGTGCAGGGAGTTGACGGAGCTATTTATGCTGGAACTTACCCAGATGGAGATGTTTATAAGTCAACTAATGACGGCTTGGATTGGGCCAATACTGGCGATTTGGATTCAGCAACTGGCGTTCATTCATTAATGATAGATTCCAATGGCGCGATTTATGCTGGTACATCGCCATATAGTGATGTTTTTAAATCTGAAAATGGTGGGACTAGTTGGACTAATATAAAAAGATTTAGCGGATCCAATGTTTATAGAATGATTGAGGCAAGCGATGGATCTTTGTTTGCGGCGACTGATAAATCTGGCAATGTTTATAAGTCTTCTGATAATGGAGTTAATTGGTCTAATACAGGCGATTTAGGCGGGGCAGAAAATACTTATACAATTATCCAAGCTAGTACTGGGATTTTATACGCTGGCACTTATCCAGAGGGAACTGTTTTTAAGTCAGATAATTTAGGTAATTCGTGGAGTTCTACTGGAAATTTGGCAGGAGCTTCTTATGTTGATAGTTTATTGGAAACAGGAGTGGGTGTTTTATATGCTGGGGCAAGAGGCGATAGCGTCGGTCGGGTTTATAGATCAGTAGATGATGGGACGACTTGGGGGGTGACTGGTACTTTGTCAGGGGCGTGGATTGTTGAGGATTTGGTGCAGTTAAGTGCTGGTTCTATTTTTGCAGCGACCGCGAGTGGGGGAGATGTATTTAAAA
>JAUWOX010000045.1 GCA_030611905.1 bacterium | reverse complement strand
AAAAAATAAAAAAAGAAAAAATAAAATTTATTTTCATACCGATGCAGTGCAATCAGCAGGTTATTTAGATTGCAATATCAAAAATTTAAAACTTGATTTAGTCTCAATATCAAGCCACAAAATCTACGGACCAAAAGGTATAGGACTTTTATATATCAAACAAGGAACAAAAATTAAACCTCTTCAATTTGGCGGCCACCAAGAACATAACATACGCGCCGGAACTCTTAATGTCCCAGGGATCGCTGGACTAGGAAAAGCGCTTGAACTAGTCAAAAAACACCAATTATCAAATAATAAAAAAATCAAAAAACTCCGCAATGATCTAATCCGGCAAATCATGAAAAAAATTCCCAATACAACACTCAATGGATCAAAAACAAACCGCCTGCCCAACAATGCAGATATTAGTTTTGATAAAATAGAAGGGGAGAGCATTTTATTAAATTTAGATTTCAAAGGCATAACTGTTTCTACTGGCTCGGCCTGCGCCTCTGGATCTTTAGAGCCATCACATGTTTTATTAGCGCTAGGACTATCACACATGCAAGCACATAGTAGTATTCGCTTTAGTTTAGGAAAATATACAACAAAAAAAGATATTGATTATACAGTCGATACTCTAATAAAAATCGTGCAAAAATTAAGAAATATCTCACCAATTAAATAAATAACAACGTTTATCAGTAGTAAAATCAATACTATTTCTATGACAATGCAATATTCTAAAAAAGTAATTGATCACTTTAAAAACCCAAGAAATATGGGTAAACTTAAAAATCCAGACGGAACTGGAAAAGTTGGCAATCCAGTTTGTGGTGATCGAATGTTTGTCTATATAAAAATAAAAGATAACAAAATCCAAGACATCAAATTTCAAACCCTCGGATGCGCTGCAGCCATTGCTACATCCTCAATGATTACCGACATGGCCAAAGGAAAAACCATTGAACAAGCCAAGAAAATAACTAGACAAGATATCTCCAAAGCTCTAGGTAGCTTACCGCCAATTAAAGAACATTGCTCAAATTTAGCATCAGATGCATTAAAAAAAGCGATAAAGGATTACCAACAAAAGAAAAAAATTTAATATTACATCAATCGACGTTCCAAGTCAGCGTTAAATCAGCTTCTATCTATGAAAAGCAAAATATCAAAAATACTATACTTCAAAATAAACAAAGGCGCTTTTATTATAATTACACTGGCTCTTTTAATTTCCTTCGGAATAATCTGTGCGACGGTCTACCCGGAAATTTATCAACTTTACGAAGTTTATACTATTAGAAAAAACAATGATACTGATCTAGTCAAGCCGCATGAAAAAATAAAAATAAAATACAATCTTCCCGTCTCACAAGAAAAAGCTGAAAACTCTTTTTCTATTTATCCCAATACACCAGGAAAAATAAACTGGGAAAGCAACTACATATTAAATTATTCAAAAACTCTAGTCTTCACACCAGACGAATACTTTGACGATAATCAAACTTACAACATCAAAATAGGCAACATAGAAAGCATTTTTGGCACCCAGTTATTAAACAGAGCCTACTCTTTTACGACAGTTAAACCATTTAACATAGTTGAAACTTATCCCAATAATGATGAAGAAAACATTAATGTTAATCCCGAATTTAAAGTTATTGTTAATGGAGTAGGGGATTATTTTCAATTTAAATTCAAATTAGATCCTAAAACAGAACTAGAGACAAAAGAAGTAATTGAAGAGAACGGTCAAACAATCTATTCATTTAAAAACAAAACCCAGCTAGAGCAGGGAATAGGTTATTCGTGGAAAATAAAACAAATCTATACGCCCAACAAAAAGGAAGTTAATAATAAAACCTATCATTTTACGACGCAACCACCTTTGCAAATTTCCAAAATCATGCCTTATGAAAACGATGAAAATGTACATATTAATCGCAAAATAATCTTAACCTTCAACAAGCAAGTAGACCATGAGGAAATCGAACGAAATTTGGAGATAACGCCAGAGACAAAGGGGACAACAGAATGGAAGGGGAATACTTTAATATTTACACCCGAGAATAAGCTAGCCAAGAATACAGAATACAAAATCAGAGTGATGGATGGAATCAAAAGCCCAGAAGACGATTCATTTCTAAAAGGCGATCAAATTTTTGCCTTCAAAACCAAAAACACTGATCGCTATCCGCCAAAACCAACCTGGGAACCAGCATATAAAGAAGGAAAATATATTCACGTTAGCTTAGCCAATCAAACCCTATATGCCTACGAAGATGGAGAATTAATAGATTCATTTTTAATATCATCAGGAACATCGGGCTTTCCAACACCGACAGGGGACTTTAAAATCTTTTCTAAGGCCCGTGCCGCCCGCATGGCAGGGTTTTATGGAGAAGGCAACCCAAATAATTATGATTTACCCGGCGTCCCTTATGTCCTAGCCTTTTCTGGTCCATATACAATCCACGGCACGTATTGGCATAGCAATTTTGGCCATCCTATGAGCCATGGTTGTGTTAACATGTATACTCCAGATTCCAAATGGGTCTACGACTGGGCACCAATCAACACACCAACTGTCGTTCAATAGCACCTTACAAACAAAACAGGGGAAACAAAGGAGGAAAACAATGAAAACGCTCCAACAAAACACCTCTTTAATGAAACGCACTCTAATACGCACCCTTAGCTTTTTACTCTTGTCAAAACACGAAGATGCACGACTCAAAACCGTCTGCGTCATCACTTTTGTCTTACAAATAATATGCACTTATACTGACAATTTCTTTCTAAAAAATGAGATCTCAGCTATTGTGACATTTACAATTTGTTGCCTCGTCCTATTTCCAAGCTTTTTCTTCTCAAACGCTATAGATAGAATCATGGCAAGGGGAGGAAGCAGATGACCAAAAGAAACATACTAATTTTCATTGTCTGCGGGGTTTTAATGCTTCTAGATATAATCGCAGCAATAGTCTTCTTAGGTAAACCTTTCCTTCCTAGAATACCAGGACACACAACAGTTCAAGACCTAATAGTATCAGCGACCTGCATAATCACATTCTTCGTCATAATAATGGTAGGACACCATTTTATCACCAAGCCCATGGACGAAAAAATCGACCGATTGCTACTAAAACAAACAGAACCTCCCGTACAATCATAAGCCCCCTCCGGGCTTATTTTTTTTATTTAATTAAATAATTAACTAATTAATAAATAATAAAAAAAGGGGAACAGCAAATCCAACCGAACACCCTCTGCATTTCTTTTTATTTTTTAAATAAATAATTAATTAAATAAAAAATAGGCTAATTAATTTAGAAAAGGGGAATAATAAATAAAATAAAAGACATATCGAAAAAAATTTTAAATTGGCCGGAGAAGTGCTATTTTCCCATTTTCATAATTAATTACATAAATAATTCGAAAATAGAAGACATCAAACAAACAAGAGAGAATAGAGTATAACTTATTGCTTAGTTATTTATCAATAAATATAAAATAGGGCAATAACACAAATAATAAAATAATTAAAAATAAAGATATTCTAGCAGTGCTGACCTAGGCGAGATATAGACATCACGTCGCACAATATATCTTTTACGACATTCATAGTCTCAGACACTCCAAACTTTATTTTTTATAATTACCTTTTTTATTTAATTACCAAAAATAATTCAAAAATAAATGACTAATCATTAACACGCCTCCTAAAAACCAAGCCTCTTTATTAATTAATTACTTAATTAAATAACAATAAACAAATACCTCACTTCCCTGCACTCTTCTAGTCCTTTTAACAAAGTTGGGGAGAACGGTCCATAATCTCAAAAATAAAAAAATTCCAGGTCTTCTTATACCCAGAACTTTATTAAAAACTCTTAAAACGCCCAATTTTAACAAATTTGATAGCTTCTATTGTAAATAGTTCATTGGATCAACTGGGTTGCCATTTACCCTAGTCTCCAGATGCAAATGTGGTCCAGTTGTCATCCACCCAGATCCTCTTGTGCCTGGAGTTCCTCCAGAAGTACCAATTACCTGACCACGACTCACATTGGCTCCTTCTGCAACGCTACAAGAAGAAGCATGACCATAAACAGTAGACAAACCATTTCCATGGTAAAGCATAATATAACTATAACCCAACCCCGCATCTCTATATTTTGCTACATAACCATCTGCTGGCGCATGCATGGCAGTCCCCTGTGGAGCCGGAATATCAATTCCATAATGTTGTATCCCCCAGAAGGTGTAATAAGATGAATCCATAAAATAAGCACTAATCCCCTGTACTGGATTTATTGGCCAAGCCAAGTCAGTTCCACCTACATCCTGCCAATTATCATCAATCGGCTTTTGAGCTTCAAACTGCTTTCTGATTCGCTCTTCAACTGCAGAAATCTCTTGATTGGCAATTTGTTGTTCTTCTTGCGCCTTAACTAATAATCCCTGAAATTCCTCCTCTTTTTCCCCAGTTTCAACTAACAAATTTTCTTTGCCGTCCTTCTTGTCATCCAATTCTTCACGTTCAAAAGATAATTGATCACCCAAATTGGTCAAATCTTTAGATTTTCCCTCCAAATTACCCTTTTTAAATTCCAATTCATCCTTGAGTTTCTGGATATCACCCAAGGTTTGCTGACCTTTATTTTCCAGAGTCTCTAAATTTTCCAATTGATCTAAAAATTCAGAAAATGAATTATAACCAAAAATAATTTCTAACGGATTAACCTGATCGTATTCATACATTAACCTAATATATTCACCCAGAATAATTTTTTGTCTAACAACCTCGCGTTTTTTTTGCTCGATTTCTACTTGTAGTTTTTCAATTTCTAATTCCAGTCTTCCAATCTCAGCCTGAGTTTTTTCAATCTGCGTTTGCGTTTTCTCAATTTCTGTATCTAAAATAGTAATTTGATTTTCTAAAGTTACTTTTTCTTCCTGCTTTTGATCAATTCTTTTCTCTAATTCCTCGATCTTCTTTTCAATTTCACCAACCTCCTGATGTTTATTCTGCAACTTGTCATCCAAACTTGCATTAGAATTCATTACGAAACCAAAACCCAACAATAACATTGCACTAACTAAAATAACACAAATTTTATTTTTTCCTTTAAACATAAAATATAACAATTCTAAAACTATTATAGCATATTATTTATAACCTCTCAACAGCCTTTTTAATCCGACTAACGGTCTCATCTTTACCCAAAACAACAGCTATCTCAAAAGGTGAAGGGCTCGCCTTTTTACCTGACAAAGCCACACGCATTGGCCACAATGTATCCCCCGTCCCCAATGATTCCCGTTCAATAAATTCAATAATTTTAGTTTCCAAAGATTTTAACATGAAATCAGAATCATCCAAACTCTCCAGAAATTTTAACAATATGCCCAGCTTCTTCTTCGCATCATCAGTAGTCATGTCTTTCCACAACAACATCTCAACTAAATAATCAGGCTCTTTGAAAAAATAATCAACCATGTCCGGTAAATCACTTAATTTTTTTAATCTTGACTGCTCTAAAGCAATAACCTTCTTAACATAATCCTCTTTTCCAGACAAACCCGCTTTCTTTAAAAATGGAACACATATTTTGTACAACTCGTCAATATTTTTTTCTCTAATATAATGACCATTTAAGTAATCCAATTTGTCAATATCAAAAATAGGATTTGCCTTATTGACATTTTTTAAATCAAAGATTTTTATTAGTTCATTCAAAGTAAAAAATTCTTGCTTATTTTTTGGATTCCAACCCAACAGCACCATAAAATTAATCATTGCTTCTTTTAAATATCCTTGTTTTTTAAATTCTAAAACTGACATAGCGCCTTCTCTTTTACTTAACTTTCCCCCGCCCTTTTTCATGAACAAAGATAAATGTACAAACTGCGGAATTTCCCAACCAAAATACTGATACAAAATTATATGCTTGGGAGTAGACGACAACCACTCTTCTCCCCTAATTACATAGTTAACACCCATTTCATGATCATCAACTACTTTTGCCAAATGATAAGTCGGATATCCATCTGATTTTAATAAGACTTGATCATCAATATTCTTACATTCAAAAGCAACCTTCCCCCTAACTAAATCTTTAAATTCGATATAACCCTCATCAGGAATTTTTAAACGCACAACGCATTTTTCACCCCTGTCTAGCCTTTTTTTGGCCTCTTCAGGATCCAAAGATAAACATTTACGATCATACTTGGGTGCCTGCCTATTATTAATCTGCTGTTCGCGCATTTCCTTTAGTCTCTCTTCAGAACAAAAGCAATAATAAGCATCATCTTGCTTAACCAACTGATCAATATATTTTTTATATTTATCAATTCTTTCAGATTGCACAACAATTTCTTTATTGTCCCAATCTAAATCAAGCCATTTCAAGCCATCAACGATATTTTCTTCTGCACCATCAACCTGTCTTTTCTTGTCAGTATCTTCAATTCGCAACAAAAAATCACCGCCATTCGCTTTAGCCCACAAATATTCAAACAAAGCCGTCCTTGCCCCGCCTGCATGAAGCATTCCAGTCGGCGACGGCGCAAATCTTGTTATAACTTTCATAAATTTCCAATCTAATTAATTAGTTTTATTAACTTTATATCTATAAACTTGATTAACAAAATAATAAGTTGCTGATACAATCCGATTAAACCGCCAAGGCTCTTTAGAGACTCTCCATAACCATTCTAAACCAGTTTTTCTAAAAAATCTAGGCGCTCTTTTTGACTGCCCAGATATAAAATCAAAAGATCCTCCTACGCCCATAGCCAATTTCACACTCTTTAATCGATCTAGATTCCTAACAATCCATTTCTCCTGCTTAACCTGACCAAAAGCCACCAACAAAACATCTGGCTTTTTATTATTTACAATCACCCTAAGCTTCTCATCATCCTCTATTCCAGCTGAGCCCTCAAAGACTCCAGCAATTTTTAAATTAGAATACTTATGTTTTAATTTCTTCGCGGTAGTCTCCCCTACCCGATTGCGACCACCTAACAAAAACACTGAACAACTTTGTTGTTCGCACAATTTTGCAATCTTCCAAATCAAATCAATACCAGCAATCCTCTCTGGTAAAACCGTCTTACAATACTTTGGATAAAAAACAAGACTTGATCCAGAAGCAATTAATTTACAAAATTCAGAAATTTTTAGAGCATGACTACTTACTGTTCTCTGCTTCCTATTTTCAAGATATCTTGATGCCCACAATAAACCAATGCCATCAGGAACAGATAAATCAGCTTCATTTAAAATTTTCTTAAAAACTTCATCGTCCTGAGCCGCCATAATAAACTCTGGATTAGTCGTCACAATATAATGCTGCCTTCCATCAGATAAAAAATACCTCACATCTCTCAAGACCTGATCAGTGATTGTCTTATTAACTTTTACGCCTAAAATGTCAACTTTGTCCATAACAACAATTTCATTTTAATTTAGATATTCACCCATATTATACTTTACAAACCAAAATAATTCAATTCTTTTCATTTTACCCAAAAACTGTTAAAATAAAGTAAAAGATAGATTATGAAATAATCATTATAGGAGCCGGTCCTGCTGGTCTTTCAGCAGCAAAGACATTGGCCCAAAATAATAAAAAAGTCTTAGTTCTAGAAAAAGACAATATTTTTGGTCGCAAAATCTGCGCTGGCGGTCTAACCACCAAAGACATTATCGACTTCAATATTCCAGAATCACTCTGCGAT
>JAUWOX010000042.1 GCA_030611905.1 bacterium | reverse complement strand
AAGAGATTAATAAATTAATAGCTTATACGATGGTTGGAGAGGGGGGCAAGAAACAGATTTCAGTTGACGATGTTGATCTGTTAGTAAAAGCTAAGATTGATGATAATATTTTTAATTTTACAGATGCTTTGGGAAGAGGAGATAAAAAAACTGCTCTGAAATTATTACATGAGCAGTTGGAGTTGGGGCAAAATATTTTCTACTTATTATCAATGATGAATTTTCAGTTTAGAAATTTGCTTCGGGTAAAAAGTTTAGCTGAACAAAATTTGAATCAATATCAGATTGCCAAGGAATCAAAGATGCATCCCTTTGTTGTTAAAAAATGCTTGGAAGTGTTGGGTAATTTTGATATGAAGAAATTGAAGAATGTTTATGGACAATTGGTTGAGATAGAGCAGAATTTGAAGAGTGGTCGAATAGAGCCGATTTTGGCTTTAGATAAGTTTGTGTGTGAATTGTGAATTGTGAACGGCTACTATCGTCGATAATAGCCGTTAGGCTTGATTAAAGTAAAACAAAAATGGCTTAAATAAGCCATTTTATTTTGGAAAGATAATTATTTTTTCTTTCTTTTTTGTTCTTTCTTAGCTTTATTTAAGGCACTGCTCAGACGTGATTTTTTACGACGCGCGGTGTTTTTTTTGATTATATTGGATTTGGCAGCTTTATCAAGGGTTTTATATAGAGTGGGAAGTTCTTTTTCAGCCTGATCAAGCTTATCTTCTGTAATAAGGTCGCGTATTTTTCGAATGCTGGTTTTTATTTTTTCTTTCCATTCTGAATTTACTTTTTTATTTTTCTTTGATTGTCGCAGGGCTTTTTTGGCGGCTTGTTTTATTGGCATGATAGTAAAGTTAAGTATTAAAATTAGACTTAGAAATATTTTATCCTTAATTGATCATTTTGACAAGACCTTTTGATTATTTTTTTATTAGACGGAGTTTTGGTTTATTTTTTCTGGTAGTGTAATATTCTGCATCTTGAGCTGTGCCGCCAGTAATATGTAGTTCAAGTTGTTCTTCGGGGATTAGTATTGTGTCCATGTAGAGTTTATAGAATATAAGAGCCGTCGAAGCTAATCTTTCAAATCCAGTTGTTTTTTGACCTGTCGCTTGTTCCAAAATTTGTTTAAGTTCGTGGATTGTATTAATGGCTGTAGAGCTATATGGCATAGATATTTCTTTATAAGCGGATGCAGGCTCTTGTTCTGTTGGTGGGGGACTAATTTTTTTTACAAGCTGTGGTTTTGGTGTTTCTTTGGGGGTAACATAATATTGAGCTTGTTGTTTATTAGTGGTTCCAGTGATGTGTAATTCTTGTTGCGGTGGGATTATTACTGTATCTAGATAGAATTTATAAAAACTAAGGGCTTGGTCGAGTATTTTCTTAAAGCCCTCTATTTCTTGCCCAGTAATTTTTTCTAGTGATTGGCGGAGTTCGCAGATTTCATCATAGGTTTTTCGATCAAAAGATAGATTGATAGAATTATCTTCTTGTTCTTTTGATTCTTTTGGATGTATATTTTCTTTGCTTCTCATAATTTTTGAGTCTTTTACATATTATAATATTTATGTATTTGGAAGTCAATTTGAACAATTCATAAAAAAAGGCTAAAATTAGAACTATGATTGCATATTTATCTGGAAAAATTATTTTTAGGAAAGATGATTTTGTTATTTTGGATGTTAATGGAATTGGATATAAGATATTTTTGTGTCCAAAGATTTTTGATTCTTTGGAGTTAAAACAGGAAAGTAAATTTTTTGTTCATCATCATCAAAGGGAAGATGCGGTTAGCCTATTTGGTTTTTCAAAATATGAAGAGTTGGATTTTTTTGAGAAAGTTATTTCGGTATCGGGGATCGGTCCAAAAATGGCTTTAGGATTATTGTCAATTGGATCTATTGGACAAATGAAGAGCGCAATTAACAATAAAGATTTAGATTTTTTAATTAGTGTGCCGGGAATAGGAAAGAGAATGGCCGAGAAAATCTGTTTTAGTTTAAAGGGAAAATTAGATAGCATTGGCGATGATGAGATTGTTTCTGACAAAAAAGAATTAATAGATAGTTTGGTAAGTCTGGGCTTTCAGAGATTAGAAAGCATTGAGGTGGCTGGGAAAATTGATGGTGACTTGGTATTGGCAGGTCAAATAAGAGAAGCGTTAAAAATAATTAAGCAATTCTAGATGAATATAATTGATCTCAAGGATAAAAGTAAATTAGATGATTTTTTAAAAAAGAATGGGGCGTCTGCGCTGCAGTCTTGGGAATGGGGAGAATTTCAGAAGAGTGTTGGAAATAAAATTTGGCGGTTGGGAGTTGAAGAAAACGGCGAATTAGTATTAAGTGCTTTGGTTATTAAGATGGAATTGCCTTGGGGAAAGAATTATTTGTATGTGCCAAGAGGTCCGACAATTAGAAATTCCAAATCACAAATCCCAAATACCAAACAAATTCCAAATCACAAATCCCAAATAGCTGGTTTTTTGGAAAAACTTAAAGAGATTGTTAAAAAAGAGAAAGCGATGTTTTTGAGGATTGATCCGGAATGGCAGGAGAACGAGGATAGTATTAAAATTTTGAAGGGTTTGAATTTTGTTAAGGCAAAAAAAGAAGTTCAGCCAAAAGATACATGGATTTTAGATTTGAACAAAGATGAAGAAGAATTATTAAAAGTAATGCATTCTAAAACGAGGTATAATATTCGATTAGCCAAACGGAAAGGTGTTAAAATAAATAGATATTCTAAGGTTGAGGAAAGTTTATTCGAGAGGTTTTGGCAGGTAATGGAGAAGACGGCCGGGCGGGATAAGTTTGCTTTACATTCCAAAGAGTATTATCGGAAGCAATTAGAAGTACTGGGTAGGCAGGATCTAGTTAATTTATTTTTAGCGGAATTAAATGGGAATATTGTCGGAGGAATATTAGTTTCTTTTTTTGGTGGTCAGGTGGTTTATATGCATGGGGCATCAGATTATGAATATCGAAAATATATGGCGCCAAATTTACTGCAATGGGAGGCGATTTTAGAAGCGAAAAAAAGGGGTTGTAAGACTTATGATTTTTGGGGAGTTAAGCCGGAGAATAAAGTTGAAAATATGAGTAAAGATGGTGATGCTTGGGAAGGAGTTTCTAGGTTTAAGCGTGGATTTGGGGGGAGGGAAGTTAATTATATTGGGGCGTGGGATTTGGTTTATAAAAGAAAATGGTATGGATTGTATAATTTAGCTGGAAAAATGAGGAAATAAATTGTTATTCGTTTTCGCCTTTCGAGTTCCGGTGGACAAGTATTGTTAAATTGTTGGTTGGTGGCAACTAACAAGCTAATGCAACTAATAAACTAATACAACTAATTTATGACTAAAGAAAAATGGGAGGAAATTATTGATAATGTGAAAAAGGGCTTAGAAGTTTTTGGCGAGGGGATTGAAGAGGAGGGGAGTAAAAAGATAGAATGGATAGAGTTTGTGGGGCCTCAAGGAAAGTCGCGTTTGGAATGGATTGATAAACCGAGAATAACTGGGGTGAAGACATTGTATTCCAGAAGGGCGGGTACTTCAGCTGGCAAAGTTGAACATGAAGAATCTAAAACAGAGAGAGTAAATTTTATTAGGGCTTATAAATGGAGCGATGAAACGAGAGATTGGGAGGAGATTGATGCGGGAAGTTTTGGTGGATAATTGTTTTGAGTGATCGGGTGAACAAATTTTGTGTTCAATTTTTGTGTTCAATAAAAAAAGTTATACACTTGGATTGGAAGTAATTTTATGCTATAATACAAGGGAAGTGATATTTTTTTATACTTTAATTTTATAAAATAAAAATAAAATACATGCAAGAAATTATGGAAAATGGCATGGAGGACAATAATAATGAACCTGTCGAGGATGGTTTTTTGAAGAAGCTTATTTCGAGCAAGAAGAAGGAAAAGTTTCCAGTAGTTGTTTTAAAAGATGCTGTTGTTTTTCCAGGCCTGGCGATTCCTTTAGCTATTAGAGGGGAATTGTCAATAAAAGCAGTTAAATTTTCTCAAGAAAAGAATGACGGTATAGCTTTTTTAGTTGCTCAAAATGGTGAAAGCAAGAAGGAAGTTAAGTCTGTTGATGATATTTATAAGGTGGGAACGGTTTGTCGGATTCGAGACGTAGAAAGCCAAGAGGATGGAACTATGAGAGTATTAGTAGAAGGATTAAATAGAGCAAAAGTAGAAAAAGTGTTAGAAATGGACCCTTTTATGAAAGTTGAGGCGCAGCTGTTAGGTGAGCCTGAATTTGAGAAGACCGAGGAGATAAAGGCTCTTATGTATTCGGTTATTAATCAATTTAAATCTATTGTTTCGATGGGGGCAAATGTTCCGTTAGATGTAATGATGGTTATTTTGAATATGAAGAACCCTTTTCAATTATGCGATTTGATAGTTTCAAATTTGGATTTAAAAGTTTCTGAAAAGCAGGAGATGTTGGAAAAAAGTGATGCTAAGGATAAATTGGATACTCTGTCTAAGTTTTTGGGTAAACAGACAAAAGTATTAAAAATGGCTCAGAAATTAGAAGAGAATACTGGAAAAGAATTAGAAAAGATGCAGAAAGAGATGTATCTTCGGGAGAAGATGAAATCGATTCAAAAAGAGTTAGGTGAATTAGGAGGCAAGGATGATACAGCGGAGTTGGAAGAAAAAATAAAGAAGGCTGGGATGACAAAGAAAGTTGAGGAAGAAGTTTTGAAAGAATATAATCGAATGAAAGGAATGCCGTCTTTTTCGCCCGAAGTTTCTTATTTGAGAACTTATTTAGATTGGATGATTGGACTTCCTTGGAAAAGTCAAACTAAAAGTACAGTCAATGTAAAAAAAGCAAAGAAGATTCTTAATGATGATCATTATGGTTTAGATAAAGTTAAAGAAAGGATTTTGGAATATTTATCAGTCAGAAAATTGACAAATCAGATTCAAGGTCCAATACTTTGTTTTGTTGGACCTCCGGGTGTTGGAAAAACATCTATAGGAAAATCAATTGCTAGGGCCTTGGGTCGTGAATTTCATAGAATTAGTTTAGGTGGGGTAAAGGACGAAGCAGAAATTCGTGGCCATCGTAGAACCTATGTGGGGGCGATGCCAGGACGGATTATTCAAGGGATTAATTCAGTAAAAACAAAAAATCCAGTTTTTATGTTAGATGAGATAGATAAGGTGGGCAATGATTTTCGGGGAGATCCATCGTCAGCTTTATTAGAAGCATTGGATCCGCAGCAAAATAAGGAGTTTGTTGATAATTATTTGGGCGTGCCTTTTGATTTATCAGATGTGATGTTTATTACAACAGCTAATGTTTTGGATACAATTCCACCAGCTTTGCGAGATAGAATGGAAGTGATTGAATTTCCAGGTTATACGGAGGATGAAAAATTCAATATTGCTAAAAAATATTTAATTCCGCGTCAGTTAAAAGAAAATGGGATAAAAAGAGAGCAGTGCATGATTACCGATCCTTCTTTGAGAAGAATTGTTAGAGAATATACTAAAGAGGCGGGAGTAAGAAATTTGGAAAGACAAATTGCTACTGTTTGTAGAAAAATGGCGAAGTCGGTTGCTTCCGGTGGCAAGGGTGATAGTAATGTGACAATTTCTGATTTAAGAAAATATTTAGGCGCACCTTTGTTTACACAGGAGAAAGCGGAAACGAAGGATGAAGTCGGGGTAGTAACTGGTCTAGCATGGACGCCGGTTGGTGGCGATATATTGCATATTGAAGTTTCGAGAATGCCGGGTAAGGGAGAATTGCGATTAACTGGTCAGTTGGGTAAAGTAATGAAGGAATCGGCTGAAGCAGCTTATTCGTTTGCGCGGGGAATTGCTGATAAGCTGGGAGTAAAAGAAGGTTTTTATAAAAATGATGATATTCATATTCATGTTCCTGCCGGTGCAATTCCAAAAGATGGTCCTTCGGCTGGGGTAGCAATGGCGACGGCATTAATTTCTGTTTTGGCTGGTAAAAAAGTTAAGCGCAATATTGCTATGACAGGTGAAGTTACTTTGCGTGGCAAGATTTTGCCGATTGGCGGGATAAAGGAAAAAGTCTTGGCGGCACGGCAAGCTGGGGTCAAGACTGTTTTATTGCCCGAGGAGAATAGGAATAATTTAGCAGAAATTCCAAAAGATGTTCAAAAAGATTTGAAAATAGTTTTTGTGAAAATAATGGATGATGTGTTGAAAGAGTCGATTGAAGACTATGGTAATGTGCAGAAGGATAAGAAGCCAGTAATAAAAGCAAAGAAGAAAAAAGGAGTAGTGCTCCCAATTAATCCTTCTGTGAAGCCAGCAGCTATTAAAGCGAAATCCAAGAAAAAATAAAAATTTAAAAAAGACCAGTTGAATCAAGCTGGTTTTTTGGTTGACGTATTAAGATAGAGGAGCGAGACGATGGGTGTTTTTTGAAAACTGATAAGTAGTTTGGAGGCTGTATTGCAATGATGATTATGGCAGACTGAGTATAAGGTTTTTGGTGATTGTAATGATAAGATTTGTTTTGATATCTTTTCTGGTCAGGTTAATTGGATCAATTAAAGTTTTATCCGCTAATTTGTTTTAGCGGTTTTTATTTTGTGGGGCTGTAAATAGTTTAGACGAGCTTGAATTTTTTTGTCTAGAGTTATTTTTAGATATGGTTTGTAATTTTGTGTTAGGTTGACAAAGATTGTTAGAAGGTTTATTCTAATTTGAGATAGGAATTGGTTGTTCTTTAAAACCAGAGCAAGGAGGGAGAGAAATGCGAAAGCTAAGCTGGATTCTTTTGTTGTGTTTAGTGTCTTGTTTTTCTGAAGAACATGTACAGTATTTTGATTACAAGGGGTTATCAAAGGGAGAATTTTCAGGAAGATTGGTCTTTAATGTTAGGCAAAATTTGGTTGTGGTTGATTTGAGTGATCGTAGCTATAGAATGATAAGAAATGATTTGGAATGGGGAATAAACTACAGAGGAGCGTCTACGAGAGTGTCACCTAATGGCGAATATATTTTATATCCTGCTTGTGTGGAAAGGGGCAAAGATCGATGCCAGAAAGCGGTTATAAGAATTGTTGATTTTGATGGTAAATTGGTTCAGGATGTTGATTTTGCACCAGTCGAAGAATCAATAAATTGGTCTAATGATAGCAGATTTTTAGTTTGGGGTGTTTATTTTGATGGAATATATGTTTATGAATTGGGAGAAGTCGAGCCAGAAAGAATTGAAAGCAGTGTTAAAGTAGGGACGTATCCTCACGAAGCTGTTTTTTCTCCAGATGACAGTAAAATTGCTTTTATAAGACATATGTGGAATACTCTATTCCAGATTGATTTGGTTGATAGAGAAAGTGGTCAAGTTGAATGTTTAAAAGAAGTTGGTTTTTCTCAAGAAGACAGAATTACTACTTGTAATGATTGTCGAATGAGCTTACAGTGGTTTCTGGATGGAGAAAGATTGTTTTATCCTGTTTATGATACAGAAGATGCTGGTTTTTATGTAACTGGATTGGACAAGACCAGCGAAGCTATTGTCTTAGGGGATGATTATGATGTGCGTTATGGACATTTTTATTTGCCTAATGAAGATCTTTTATCGCCAAACGGAGAATACTTTGTTTATTATTATTACACTGCAGAGAGCAGTGGTGAGTATTGGAACATAGGTTTGTTTGACATTGCAAGCAGGGAGAGTCGAGTAATATTTAAGGCGGATGAATCGTCTATTCATTCTCGTGGGGGTGGCCGCGCAGGATTGCTTAGTTTGTCATGGTCTTATGATAGTAGGGCAGTCGTGGTTTATTTCTCTTCTGGCTCTGACAGAAAAGGATATTTGGCAATAGTGGATATGGAAGGTGAGATGTATAAGGTTTTTGATGATTGCAATGATGAGATCTGTTCTGATATTTTTTCTGGTCAGGTCAATTGGATAGATTAAAGTTTTATCCGCTAATTTGTTTTAGCGGTTTTT
>JAUWOX010000139.1 GCA_030611905.1 bacterium | reverse complement strand
GGGTGAACATCGGTGGGCAATGCCCACCCTACGAATTCTTGAACGGAACAAAAATAGCCTTGTAGGGTGGGCATTGCCCACCGATAAGAGGGCATTGCCCACCGATTAAATCCGATAGATACCCGATGTCCAATTACCGACGTTTTAAAACATCCGGAGGAACATATTTCTTTACGGTTGTAACCTACAATCGACAGGAAATACTTTGTAAACCTCAATCACGTAATGCCTTACGTGATGCCATTGAGGCTGTGCGGGCTTTACTCCCCTTTCATATTGATGCTTGGGTTCTCCTGCCGGATTACCTTCATTGTATATGGACATTGCCGGAAGGTGACGCCGATTTTTCCAAACGTTGGGGAACAATCAAGACCAGCTTTACCAAGAAAGTAGGGTGGGCACTGCCCACCAATAAGATAGCAATGCCCACCAATAAGAAATACTCAATATCTCGTATCAGACACCGTGATGCCAACATATGGCAAAGACGGTTTTGGGAACACCAAATTCGGGACCAAGAGGATTTCAATCGGCATTGCGATTACATTCACTACAATCCTGTAAAACACGGATTGGTTGGCGATCCAAAGAAATGGGAGTACAGCACGATTCACCGCTTTATCCAAAAAGGGTTATACTCCAAGCATTGGGGTGATTCCATAACAGATGATATCATTTCTATGGGCTTGGAATGATACATATTTTTCTATTTGAAGTCATTTGGTGGGCATTGCCCACCCTACTACTACTGGTTGCTCGTTTCTCGTTGCTGAGCTTTCCCCTTTCAGCTTTCCCTTTTGAGCTATCAGCTCAACTCTGCTATTTCTTATAAATTCACTTTCCCTATTGCCAGATCAAATTGACATGTTATATTGATATTGTTTTTCATCACGGTCTCTCCTCTAAGTAGGGGCGGCTTTATGCCGCCTACCAAATGAGATCGGGCGGGATAAACCCGCCCCTACGTAAAGATGAACCGCTGGGGGTTCTGGCCTGCCCTTTACCCATAAGTGTTGAAACATATTTTTATCCTTAATTAACAATTAGTTATTAACAATTGGTTATTGATTATTTATTTTATGTTTTTATATTTCTGCCAAAAAAGCCAATAATAATAGTTAATAATCAATTGATAACTGTTAATTGCTAATGTAGAGATAACCCCTTTGGAGATGAATCAATATAAGCATAAGAGAAATCAATCATTTCTTCGGGAGCCAAAAAAGCAATTGGTGTAATCAATTCTAATCTTCTAGATTTTAGTGATTCTGAAGTTTGCGGTACATCTTTAATCCATTTCTTAACTAGCTCTTTCACTACTTCACTAGCCGTATTAGTTTCACAATGTCTAGAAGCAGCTGCGAGGTTAGAGACAATCTGTTTGGGATATAGCGAAAGCCAATTCTCAAATATATTGTTTACTAATTCTTTACCCTTTTTTTGATCTAATTCAACAGAAAGATAAATATCTCCCTTCATATCCGGATTAAATCTAACAGAAGTCCCAATGGTACGTAATATTTTTGTCTCAATAAGTCTATCAATTGCCTCGTCTAATATATCTACATCAATTTCTAGAATAGAAGAAAGTTTTTCTATTACTCTATTGGATTTTATTTTTAAAAAAGGAACAATGACTGACAACTCTCGCAGAAGTCGTTTTATATCTCTCTCAACTAATAATCCACCTAAGGAATTAATTGCCTCATGCTCTAAATTATTTTTTATATTTTTCTTTATATATTCCGGGTCAATGTCTGCTCCTCCTTTCAATATCTTACCAATGGTCACTATTAAAAATAAATTACCATTTAATTCTTTCACAATACGATCTGGTTTTTTGATTGTCTTTGGATAAGTTGTATAGTTTAAAACTTTTACAAGTTTATCCATAGATAATATAGGTAGTTCTAGTGTATGTGGTTTGCCTATTCTCTGTAAGTCAATTAAATTTTGAACGATGTCTTTACCAGAGCTACGACAAGACAAAATTAATTTTAGTCTTCCGGGAGAAAAAGTTTTAGTATGGCTTATTAATTTTTTTGTTTCTTCTATATATCTCTCAGCATCATCCAAGAAAATTATTGCATCCTTATTATGATCAAGTTCGTTGATTGCTTCGTTAATATCCCTAATTCCTGGACGACAGAACCATGAGTTTTTTTGTGAATAATTAATTCTTTTTCCAGCTTCTATTATAAAGTGGGTTTTTCCATTCCCACCTCCAGAATGAAGAATCAAAATATTAGAATTGTTATCACCAATAAAATCATCAAATTTATTTAGTAAATCTTCCCTTCCAATAAAAATCCCTTCAAGGAGTTGTTCTGATTTAGCAAATGTATAAGATGGGACAAACATTGGTTCTTGAGGATAATCAAAATAGGAATACATCAAAAATAGATATTGCTTTATTTTGCTATCTAAATTTGAGCGAGGCCAAATAAACAAGTTTTCAACATATTCTTTGTCCTTATTTAATTTTTCAAGTTTACCAATATGGTCATTAATGCCTATCCTTAAATCCGCATTAGTTGCAAATAGTAAGTGTTGAACATTATTTTCCCTTGCCTTTTTGAGTTCTTTTTTTAATTCCTTATATAATTGTTTATAGGCCTTATCTAGATTATGCTTTGTCCATTTCGCTTGAAAGCACCATATTCCATAAATTCCCATGTAGGGTCCTTCTTCGAGCCGTCCATCCCAACCCCCATCTTTACCACTGTCAGGATTACTTGAAAGAAAAGAAGGATTATTTGTCTCGAATGCAAAAAGATCATTAACCAACCTTTGAAAATCTCTATCATTATTTATTTTATTCCAATCTAAATTTATCATAAACTTCTAAGTCCTTTTTTAAATCTTAAACTAATAACCGTAAGAGATTAATTTTATAAAACTGATGTTCATTATGTAATCCATTTGTTCCAAATTTTTATTTGATTCTGGCCTTTATTTTTTTGTCAGTCAAGCCAGAGAGCTCTAGGATCAGGTCTCGCAATGACACATTTTGGCTTTCAATAATTTTTAGACCTTTCCCTAATGTTAAGAAAAAAATAATACCCAAAACTAATTAATAAGTATTTTTTATTACCATTGTTTTCAATACAAAAAAGACAGAGTAAGAAGATAACTATATTACTCTCTTGCTCTGTC
>JAUWOX010000090.1 GCA_030611905.1 bacterium | reverse complement strand
GAAAATAACGGCTGATTTTGTACCAGATTTAGATTTGCTTTTAGCATCAGCAATTGCTGGAGTAAATTTGCCAGCGATTTTTTTCTTCTTAATATCCATTGATTTTGAGAATAGAGAATTGGGAACTTAATTCACAATTCCTTATTCTCAATTAACAATAAGATCCGCTTCAACAAAATCTCCAGTCCAAGAACTATTTTTAATAATTCGGATCACATCCAAAGACTTGGCTGCTTGGCCCAAAGCTTCAGTGCTATTTTCTTCGCCCAGATTTGATAATAATTTTAATACATTTTGAACATCAATATAAAAAATCTGTTCGGCTTTTTTCTTAGTTAAAGTTAAGAATTTTTCCTCCTCAGAAAGTTTTTTATCGCTATTTAGATCTTTCAAGATTTTCTCATTAGTAAAAATGACCAGTTTTTCTGAATCAACAAAGTAACCCAGATTAAAACTTCTGTCTGGCAGACCAACTACTTTATAGGAAATATCCTTATAATTCTTATCTACGATATCAACTTTTTTCCCATCAGTGGCATATTTTTCCAACAGCTTGACTATTGACTGATCAAGATTATGAATTTTTTCTTCAATGTCATCCTTGTCCTTAATATCAATCATCAGAGCCAGCTTTATTTTTTCATTAACGAACTCTGGCGCCAGATACACAGCATATTGACCATCAAAAATATCCAATACATCAGCCAAATCAATGCCATAATCTAATTTTGCACCTCGGCTAATTAATTCAAAGCTAGCCTGGGGGTCCTCGCTTTCTCCCACAATTGTGCTTATTAATAAAGATTTTAAGCTAGTTCCTTCGGTATAAAAAGCACTATTAGAGCTAACCACCTCACCAAAAACTGACTTAATATTCTTTGCATTAAGACGATTACTAAATTTTTCAGGCAGATATAATCTCATAGCCACTCCTTCTTCTTCGGCTGTAAATCTTGCTCCAGTATAATAATTTTCTCCCAGCCCATCTAATTTATCTGTAAAAGATTTGTCAATTTTCGTGCCGGCCTTCAGAAACGACTTAAATAATTCCAAAAGATCACCATAAGCAAAAACAAAACTATTTTTACCTTTTAATTTCCTCTTTGATTTTTTAAATTTTTTATCAAAAGCAATGGATTTATTTCTGCCTAACTTAGTGTCAATTAACTTTTTAATCCCATCCGGGTAGTCGGAAACCAACAAATAATCCTGCATTATTGTAAAAGATATTGCCTTACTTTTTTTAATCTGAATTATCTCTTTGTCTCTAAAATTTTCTCTTTCAATAACATAACCTTTCTGCTCCAAATTGCTTTCAAATACTGAAATAAAATCTTTTAGTAAATCATGATTCTTTATTTCTAAAACAAAAATTTTTGAATTTTTCGAAGGAGTAATTCTAATATTGCCGAATGTCACCTGATCTCCAAGCCAGCCCATAAAAAGACTTTCTTCGATTTTAAGATCTTTTGGGTTAATTCCCTGCAGGGTCAGATCCTTTAAAAGATTACTAAAAAACTTCTCATCGCCTAGTTTTATACCAACTTGCTTCAATTTCTCGTATTGTTTGGAGTCCTTATCTATATCTATTGTTATTAATGAAATCAAGTCGTCAGGAATAAAAGACTCAATACTTGATTTAGTTTTATACCGACTATATGAGGACCAAAAAATTCCTAAACCAAAAAACAAAACAACTAAAACTGCTGTAAATACAATTACTTTTTTGTTTCTTCTTTGCCTTTTTAAAAATTCCTTTCTTCTCTGTGACATAATAATTAAGTATAGCTTACAAAAAAATTATAATCAAATTGCCTTGTCAAATTTATTTTTATCTGTTATTATCAATTCATCTAATTTAATTACGACATTTCGGCGTAAGCTGGAATGTTCGCGAATCTTTATTGAATTTTACTTATATTATCAAAATATTGGTAAAATCACAATAAGGAACAAAAAAATGCTAACTAAACGAAAAAAAACGGCTTTAATGAAGAAATATGCCACTCACAAAGGGGATACCGGTTCTCCCGATGTTCAAATTGCCATTTTAAGTGCTGAAATAGACGAATTAGCCGGTCATTTAAAAAAACACCGCAAAGACAATTCTTCCCGGAGAGGATTACTCGGTAAGGTGAATCAAAGAAGAAGATTACTTAATTATCTCCTCAAAGAAGATGAAAAACGCTATAACAAAGTTGTTACGAAGCTAAAATTAAAGAAAATCAAAGAAGAAACCGAAGTTGAAAAGAAACGACAAGCAGGAATTAAGAAAATTACTGATAATTATTAAACTTATCATTAATTCTATTTAATAAATAATAATATTTAATTTTCTGATTTGATTTGCAAATATCCAGACTTTTCCCAAAACAAGTCTGCAATTTGTAAATCAGAGAAAGAAAGAAAGAACCAACAATGTTTGATGTATTTAAAAAAAAGAAAGATCCTGCCGATCAGCAGGAAAGCAAAACAAAAAAATTCGAAACTGAAATCGCCGGAAAAAAATTGACTATTTCTACTGGAGAACTGGCCCAACAAACCAATGGGTCTGTTTTAGTACAATATAGCGAGACTGTTGTCTTGGCCACTGCTGTTATGTCCAAAAAATCACGCCAAGAAGTAGATTATTTTCCCCTAATGGTTGATTATGAAGAAAAGCTATACGCTGGCGGCAAAATCAAGGGTTCGCGCTTTATCAAGCGTGAAGGCCGTCCATCTGATGATGCAGTTACCAAGGCCCGAGTTATTGACCGCGCTATTAGACCTCTTTTTCTTCAGCATATTACTAATGATATTCAAATCATTGTCGAAGTTTTAGCAGTAGATAAAGAGAACGATGCTGATATTCCAGCTATGATTGGCGCAGCAGCAGCTATTGCCGTATCTGACATTCCATTCCAAGAAAATTTAGCCGCTGTCAGAATTGGCCGCGTTGATAAAAAATTGGTTGTTAATCCTACATTTGAAGAGCGAAAAAAATCTGACCTAGATTTTATTTTGGCTTCTACTAAGGAAAAAACAATCATGCTCGAGGCTCAAAGTGAAGAAGTTTCCGAAGATGTTTTTGTTGAAGCTATTAAGCTTGGCCGAGAACACATTAAAAAAATAATCACTCTTATAGAACAAGTTCAGAAAGAAGTTGGCAAAGAAAAAGAAGAAATTCCAGAACCAGAAGTTCCAAAAGATTTGGAGCAAGAAATCAAACAACTAGCCGAAGAAAAGCTAAACGAAATTCTTTATTCTGGACCAATAAGAAACAGAAAACCAGAAGTTTATGCTCTTGGCGATGAAATTGAAGAAAAACTTACTAAAAAATACGGAGAAGAGAATTTAAAAACAATAAAACATCAGTATACCAAATTAGCAGAAGAACTAGTTCGTGACAGTATTCTAGACAAGGATCAGCGAATTGGTGGGCGAAAACTAGAACAAGTCCGTGATTTACATATCAGAGTTGGATTGCTTCCTCGCGTTCATGGCACAGGTCTCTTCACTAGAGGAGATACTCAAGTTTTGAACATTGCGACTCTAGGTGCTCCTGGCGACAAACAAATTATTGAAGATCCAGAAATCGAATACAAGAAACGCTATATGCATCATTACAACTTTCCTCCATTTTCAGTTAACGAAACTTTCCCGCTTCGCGGTCCATCAAGGCGAGATATCGGGCACGGCATGCTAGCTGAAAAAGCTCTAGAATTAATGCTTCCCAAGGAAGAAGATTTTCCATATACCATTAGACTAGTTTCTGAAGTTTTATCTTCCAATGGTTCTAGCTCTATGGCTGCAGTTTGCGCTTCTTCGCTATCCCTAATGGATACTGGCGTTCCAATCAAAGAACAAATAGCTGGTATTGCCATGGGCATGGTTTCGACCGATGACAATAATTATAAAATTTTAACTGACTTGCAGGATCTAGAAGACGCAGGAGGCGGTATGGACTTTAAAATTGCCGGCTCGCAGAATGGCATTACTGCAATTCAAATGGATACCAAGACTCTAGGCTTAACAGATCAAATGGTTCAAGATACTTTGACCCAAGGTAAAAAAGCCCGTTTAGAGATCTTAGATGCTATGAACAAGGTTATCAGCAAACCACGAGAAGAACTCTCACCAAATGCTCCAAGGATTATGTCTCTCAAGATCAATCCAGAGAAAATACGCGATGTTATTGGTCCTGGAGGCAAAATGATTAATAAAATTATCGAAGAAACAGGAGTTGAAATTGATATTGAAGATGATGGCACAGTTATGATTACTTCAACTGATGGAGAATCAGCCAAAAAGGCCCGAGCCAGAGTTGAAGAACTAACTCGCGAAGTAAAAATAGGAGAAGACTTTACTGGTCGAGTTACTAAGATAATGAATTTTGGTGCTTTTGTAGAACTTTTCCCAGGCACAGAAGGCATGATTCATATTTCAAAACTAGCTCCGCATCGAGTCAACAAAGTTGAAGATGTGGTCAAGATTGGACAGGTTGTTCCAGTCAAAGTTATTGAAGTAGATGCTGAAGGACGAGTCAATTTAAGCCTGATACAAGAGAAAAAATAAATCACTAATTTACGCTAATTTACCTCTAATAACGCTAATACAATAAGACTAATATAAAAAAGATCGAGTTATTAACACTCGTCTTTTTTTT
>JAUWOX010000054.1 GCA_030611905.1 bacterium | reverse complement strand
AATGTCATTTTGGATTCTCTGGACATGGAAGCAAACTTATTTTGGGGAACTTTTCGAGATAAGAAAGACTTTAGTCGCTTTAACATTGATCGTAATTGGTATACAAACAATGTTTTCAGCTTTTTTCTTTAGTCTGTTAAGTCTTCCTACTAAAAAGCAAAATTAGAAAATTTTATGAAAATCGCTTTAATATACGATTGCATTTATCCATATGTCAAAGGTGGAGGAGAAAAGAGGTATTTTGAAATTGCGCAAAGATTGAAAAATAAACATGAAATTCATTTATTCGGCATGAAATTCTGGCAAGGATCAGATATTTTTAAAAAGAATAATATAACTTATCACGGAGTTTGCAAACCATTAAAACTTTATACTAAGAATCGACGCTCAATCAATCAAGCCATTTATTTTGGAATAAAATTGATAAAACCTCTATTCAAAGAAAAATTTGACTTGATAGATTGCGCAGCTTTTCCATATTTTTCCGTTTTTACAGCCTGGACTTATTCAAAAATAAAACGAGTTCCTTTAACAATTACTTGGTTTGAATACTGGGGTAAATCCTGGTACAAATACCTGGGATTGCTCGGTGTTTTTGGAAGAGCCATCGAAGAAATAACACTAAGATTATCCAAGAACATAATTTCAATTTCAGAATTAACGAAGAAAAGACTTAATAAAAACAGCGCAAAGGTGCTTCCAATTGGAATAGAATTAAGAAGCATTGGTCTAGCAAAAAGCGTCGAAGATCAATATGACATTATTTTTGCCGGCAGATTGATCAAGGAAAAAAACGTAGATACGCTCATTAAGGCGATAGACACAACAAGGAGAGATTTTTTAAAAATTAAATGTCTAATAATAGGAGAGGGGCCAGAAAAAGAAAAACTTAATGATCTTGTCAAAAGACGCAACCTTGAAAATAATGTTGAATTTAAAAATTTTCTAGAAAATAAGCAAGATTTATTCAAATATCTAAAATCATCTAAGCTCTTCGTCTCACCCTCTACTCGCGAAGGCTTCGGAATCACACTCTGCGAGGCTAATGCCTGTGGCACTCCTGTGATTGCCATGAATCACCCAGAAAATGCCGCTAAGGACTTAATTAAAGAAAATTGCAATGGCTTCATTTCAGAATTCAGTGAAATTGATTTAGCGCAAAAAATTAAGAAATTCTTGCAAGACAAGAATAGTCATGAGAAGCTAAGGGCTCAATCCTTGAAGGCATCTAAGAAATATGATTGGAATAATATAATTATAGATTTAGAAAAATATTACTCGGAACTTAAATATGAAAATTCTTCAAACGCCAGTTAGATTTTATCCTGCAACCGGAGGAGTGGAGCAGTATGCTCTCGATCTCACCAAGAAGCTTGTTGAATTAGATAATCAAGTTACGGTTATTTGCGCCAATGAGCCTATGTCAGATATTAAAGAACTCGAAGACATTAAAATAAAAAGAATAAATTATTGCTGTAAAATCGCCAACACAAATCTAGCTCTATCCTTGCCATTTCAATTGCAAAAAGAAGAGTTTGACGTACTCCACACGTATTTACCAACTCCATGGTTCGCAGATTGGTCGGTTTTTATCGCTAAACTAAAGAAAAGAAAAGTACTTATTTCTTATTGTAATGACATCACTGGAAATGGAATTGGTAATATAATTGCTAAAATTTATAATAATACCTTTTTAAAACTTACTTTGAGGCTTGTAGATAAAATTATTATTATCGGTCCAAATTATCTAGATTCATCAAAATATCTAAAAAAATATTCATCAAAAGTTCAATTCGTTCCCATAGGCATTGATCGAGAGAAATTTAAAAAAATGGATATTAAAAAACAAAAAAACACTATATTTTTTCTCAGTGTTTTAGACGAGTTTCATAAATACAAAGGTCTCGATTCTCTCCTGGAAGCTATGAAATTAGTAAAAAAAGAGATCCCCGATGTTAAATTAATTGTTGGAGGGACAGGTAATTTATTAGACTATTATAAAAGCAAAACGCAACAACTTGATATTCAGGACAATGTCGAATTTCATGGGTTCATTCCTGACAAAGAACTTGTAGAATATTATAATAAGTATGAAATATTTGTATTGCCATCAATTAATTCTGCGCAAGAAGGCTTTGGCATTGTCTTGCTAGAAGCGCTGGCTTGCGGAACCCCAGTAATAACTACCAATATCGTTGGAATGGCCAGCGAGATTAAAAAATATAATGCAGGCAAAATTGTGCCGATTGAAGATGCTCAGCAGTTATCAAAGAATATTGTAAGTATCTTAAATAACCAGGAGTTGAAGCAACAGTTAAAAAATAATACACTGGATTTAATTAGAAAATTTGATTTAAATGTTCTCACAAAAAAAATGCTAAAGATTTATAAAAATCTATAATGAAAGATTTTTTCAAAAAAAACATCAAAATTATCACTCTTTTATTCATAACTTGTTTTATTGCGCTTAGTCAATATCTGCCCATATTAATTAACCAAGAAATTATTTATCCTCAAGGAGGCGATGCTACTAGTCATCTCTGGATGACCAAGATAATTACTGATACGGGGAGCAACGCTGAGATTTTGTATCCGACCTCATTTCATATCTTGCTAAGCGCATTACACTTCATTACGGGAGTGACAATAACCAATATATTTATTTACATTGTCCCATTTATTTCTTGCCTAGTTCTATTGGGACTATATTTAATTACAAGAAAGTTTATTAATGAGCAAGCAGCGATTTTAGCTGTGTTTATAATGGCTTTTATTTCCTATCATCCTCAATGGTATATTGGCGATGCAACCATTGTTAATGTGTTAGCCGTTTTTTTCTTTACGCCTCTAATTCTTTTGTATGCCTACAAATATCTAAAAACAGGGCAAATTTTCAATCTTATAGTATGCGCAATATTCTTTTTTAATAATGGTATACTCCATACTGTTGGCTTTCTTTATCCAGTGGTAATATTAACAATATCGTTAATACTGGTAACTCTATTAGTAAAAGGAAGAAGTATAAAGAAAAAAGCACTTATTCTACTTTTAGTTGTTTTTATTATAGCAATGATCAATCCTTACCAAATAGTTACATCCTATGTCGCACCGATTTTTCTAAAAAACATTAATCAAGTATCAAGTAATCTAACCAATCCAGACGAGATAGCAATTTCCGGCGTTCCAATAGTCGGCCCAAAGCCATTTGATGGATTTCTAGGCCATATTAATAAATTCATTTGGCTCTTATTCTTATTCTCCTTGCCAGTTATTTACAGATTTTATAAAAAACCGAACAAAAAAATTGCCTTTATAATTTTAGCGACTGCATTTGCGTTTCTATTCATCGGCGCTAGGACTACACTTGGCATAGAAACAGAAAGATTTTCACGTGATTTTACATTAATATTAATAATTCTAGCATCGTTCTTTTCATATATTCTGATTAATAACAAATATAAAAAAATATTAGTTTCCCTGTTTATATTAATCACAATTTTGGTTTACATGCCAAAGTCAATTGCTAAAAATCTAGATTACAGACCTGAATTTAATTTTATAGATTATCAAGCAATTAGCTCAATAAATGACGAATTTAAAAATTCAAAAAATATTCTATTAAGCCCAACGCTTCGTGGCCTCAGCGAAATTCCTGGACCTTTTGTATATATATTTGAAGAAGATAACACTAAATTTATAGGCACAGACTGTTTTGATCAAAATCTGCATTACCCAAACAGAGAAAGATCAAGACAATTTTATAAAGAAAATAATATAGATTTTATATATTATAGAAACCAACCACTCGGCTGGATACCAGTAGAATGTAGTTTCAAATTTGACACAGAACTTGAAAAATCAGATTTTCTAGAAAAAATTGACACATTCAAAAAAAACGATATAATTATAAAGATCTATCAAGTTGACAAGAATAAACTCTAAAAATGAAAATCTGCATAGTTTCCAATCTTTACGAACCCTATGTGCTTGGCGGTGCGGAGATTTATGTTTCCAAAATTATCAAATACCTTACAGAGCAGACAAAAAACGAAGTGGTATTGATTACTACAAAGCCATTTACCAAATTAGAGGATCTATTAATTCAAGCAGAGCAAGTTAATAGCCAACTAAAAATTTATCGTTTCTATCCATTGAATATATATCATTCAAAGCAGTCGGATCAGAAGCCAATGTTTCTACGCCCTCTCTGGCATGCCTTGGATCTCTGGAATATCCACTCTTACATTCAAATAAAGAAAATACTAAAAAGAGAAAATCCTGATATTGTGCATTCGCATAACATAACTGGTTTTTCAACATCAGTATTCACCGCAATCAAGAAATTAAAAATTCCCCATCTACACACGCTGCATGATTATCAGCTTCTCAGTCCTTGGGCAATGCTATATAAAAATGGAAAAATTATAGATAAATTCAATAGCCTTGAGGAGAAATTCTACAAAACAAAAAAGAGATTCACTAAATCGCCAAATGCAGTTCTTGCACCATCACAATTTACTCTAAGCAAGCATAAAGAATATGGCTTTTTTAAAAACTCCAGACTAATTCATTTGCCCCTTGGCATTGAAGCTAGTCGACTAGACAAGAAAACAAGCGAAGAAATAAATATAGTTTACTTCGGGCAAATAGTGCAACACAAAGGCATTTCATTGCTCCTAGAGGCGTTTTCAAAAATAAAAAACACAAATGTTCGTTTACATATTGCCGGTACGGGCCCCCAACTAAAACAGCTTCAAGATATGTCAAAGACTGATCCGCGAATTAAATTTCATGGCTTTATCACAGGCAAGGAAAAGGAAGGACTGTGGCAAAGGGCTGATATAGCAGTTAATCCGTCTGTCTGGTACGAAAATTCTCCGGTAACTATTTATGAAGGATTTCAAAGCAAAGCAGCGCTTATAGTCAGCGCTGTTGGCGGAATGCAAGAATTGATCGATGACAATAAGAATGGCTTGCTTTTTAAGACAGGGGATAGTAATGATTTACGAAAAAAACTCCAACAACTAATAAACGATAGTGAGTTAAGAAGCAGTCTTGCAGAAAATGGGCATAGAGACTATATTGACAAGTACACGATAGGCAAGCATTTTAATAAACTAGAACAAATTTACAAAAATGTCACACCAACCCAAGGTATCAATTCTGATTCCTAATTACAACGGCAAGCATTTTTTGAAAACATGTTTGCCATCTATTTTTAAAAATGCCTACAAGAACTTTGAAATTATAGTTATTGATAATAATTCAAATGATGGCAGTGTTCAGTTTCTTCAAAATAGCTTTCCGCAAGTTAAGCTTGTTATCAATCAATCCAATCTAGGTTATTCAGGCGCTATGAACAAAGGGACAGAAAAAGCGACTGGGGATTATTATTTATTTTTGGATAGCGACACTAAGGTCGATGAAAGCTGGCTTAAGGAATTATTAAAGATTATCACTTCAGATAAAAATATTGGTCTTTGCGCCAGTCAAATAATTGATAAATCAGATAATCATACTTCGTATGTTCGCGGCGGAATTATCGACAAGAACGGCTTCTTCGCGCCTCAGTGTTCATCCTTGCTAGATCGAAACAAAGAAACGCGTGAAATCCACTTTGGTATCACCTCGTGGATAGTTTCAAAAGAGGCCTTTTATAAAGCTAATAAATTTGATCCAAATTATAAATTCTTCTGTGATGATACGGATTTATCATGGCGAATAAGGCTTTGTGGATATAGGAATTTGTATGTTCCTAAATCTATTGTTCATCATTTTAAAATAAAAAAAGACTCTGCAAAAGAATCTCTAAAAAACTTGTATAGAAAAAGATATATTTTTGAAAAAGACTACTTGACAACGTTATTAAAAAATTTAGAACCTAGAACTTTAAAAAAAACATTGCCACTATATTTATTGAAAAAAATAATGATATCTCCTCTCGATCTAGTCGCTCTGGATTTTACTGCTCCAGCTGGCCTATGGGGAATTATTTCAGCATTCAGAAATTCAAAGGAACAGAGAAGATTATTTCAAAATCGTAAAATAGCTGACAAAGATTTATTAAAAAACAACCATCTCAGGTTATCTTCGTATAAATTAAGAACTAGTCCAAAAACATTAAGCAATCCCTTTAAATAGATTTTGCTCTATTATCTGTAGTAATTCAGCAGAATTTTTTTCCAACGAGTATCTGTCCTGTATAGTCTTTTTGCCCTTACTGGCAATTTTTTTTCGTAAATCAATATCATTAATCAATAATTCAATTTTTTTCTGCCACTCCTTAGCACTAGAAGCCAAAAACCCATTAGCACCTTCTTCTATTAAATATTTATTTTCTCCAATATTACTACATACTACTGGGATGCCCAATGCCATGTATTGGATTGCCTTAAAGGCGCATTTTCCTTTTTCGACATTTGAATCAAATAAGGGCATTACACCAATATCAATTTTTAACAAATCATTTATTTCAGTTTTGTTATTCCAAACAATATAATCTATTCTTAATGATTTGAAGTTTGGCAAAAATCTTTTTTCCTTGGGCCCAATAATCAGCAGCTCTATCGGATACTTTTTTGCTAAATTGCATAATGGCTCAACTAGCAGTTGTAGGTATTTCATATTAGTTAAGCTTCCAATCCAGCCAATGACAATTTTATTATCAAAATTCTTTATGGGTTTGTCATATTTGTATTTCACTTGCGTATCAACTGTCGTAGGAACTAAAAAGGTCTTTATATTATTTTCCATTGCATATTC
The DNA here is from genome assembly GCA_030611905.1 of bacterium. Classification (GTDB taxonomy): domain Bacteria; phylum Patescibacteriota; class JABMPQ01; order JABMPQ01; family JAQVVF01; genus JAUWOX01. The sequence continues at coordinate 331 of JAUWOX010000054.1, read as the reverse complement.
ATGCAAATAATGACTTCCAGCAATCACAATGTCGCTTATCCTTATCACCTCATTAACTCTTTCTCGGCTAAAATTTAAATGAAATATTGCATCATCAAAATCAAAAACCATTTTAATTTTGAATAGTTTTTTAATAATTTTTAAAAAGGTGACAAAGCCTATAGTGATTCCTCTTTGAAAAAAGAATATCTTATTAATATTACGCCCATCGAACATAGCCGTTCTCAAAATCACAAAATATTTTTTTAAAATATAAATAAACAAAAAAACAAATTTCTTTAGTATAAAAAATTTGCTTAAGTCTTTTGCAAAAGGGGAATCAATAATTTCA
>JAUWOX010000102.1 GCA_030611905.1 bacterium | reverse complement strand
TGGACTTTTGATAAATCTATTTTAATAACCCCCTAAGATCATTCTTTTGTTAATTTTTCTTTTTTTTGTTTATTCTCCTCAGCAAATTTAGCAATTTGCTTTTTTTTGTTATAAAAATCTTTTACATATTCACGAACGATCTTTTTGTCAATGCCAATAAAAGACTTATTTTTTTGCTTACTATCGTTCTGACATAATACTGAATTAATTTTCATGATCTTTGAAACTATTTGTTTTAACAAATTGATCTTCGGGATAAATTTTAATAAACTTTTCCTCTTTTCGAGATATATAAAACTTCCAGACTAAATCCCATTTATCATACTTTTCAGAATCTATAACTCGCAACAATAAGCCCTTGGCCTCCTTCCTAGTAATTGCGTAACTATGATCTGGATATTTCCAAACAAACAATTCCAAAATTAAATTTATCAATTCTTTCTTCTTTTTATCATTAAATTTCCACCCTTTAGACATACCTTGTTCTAATAAATCTCTCCCATATAACTCAGCTATTTTTAGAAGTCTCGAACTCTGACTAATAATTCTCGGATCCTCCTTTGACATTATTGGATTAATTAACCCTAAAGCAATCTTGCTAGATATATCTAAAGCATCCCGTTTACTTAAACGATAATTCACAATTAATTCATTTGCAACTTGAAAAAGCAACTCCTTAGCTCTTGTTTGTAAATAATCAAGTCCATAAATAACATCTAAAGCCGATATAGATACACCTTCTAAATGCGGATGTTCTATTGGCTTATCTAAGGGTCCCAATTCAGATTGTTCTCCCATTATAATTTCATCTGCCCCAAGACACATAAGAGTCGCAGCACTCTTGGCAAACTGAGGAATAACAATCCTCAACTTTCTACACTTCAATCTTACCATATTTATTATCTTCACGGCAGTATACATATTTCCACCATATGAATTAAGAACAATAGTTATAATTGTTTTATCTGACTTAGTACTAATTTTTGCGAGCTCATCATAAATAGTTATTTCATCAATAAACTCAATAGATTTATCACAATAAATCATAAATAAAAAATATTCAAATTGTTCTTTTTCGATCACCAAATTATCCTTCGCCTTAACAAAAGAAATAGTATTTTTCTCAATAGTCTGCACATTGCTTTTGTCTTTATCACTATTTTCTAAATCAAAATCTTCCATGTCATTTGTACATTAAGCTTTATTTCCTCCTAAAATCATTTTTTCTGTCTCATTCCTCGCTTCATCTAATAATTGCCTTCCTTCCCCAATTTTCTTTTTAGCTAATTTCATCCTTTTCAGTACTCCAATAGCAATCTCTTTCTGTATTCTCAAATCAGGAGTTGGAATCGGAATAGATAAAAATTCTCCCATTATTAAATTCTTTATACCCGTAGTCTGATTTTGTAAATGTTCTGTATATCCTTTTGAATGTAAAACCTTTAAAAATGAAAAGACATAAAACGGATTAAACCTATCTTTATCGATCCTAATTCTTTGTAAAAAATTACTAAAAACTACAGGCTCATCAAAAAATAATTTCTCAAGCATTGCAACCCTTCCGACTGGCTGAACCGGACTACCGCCAGATTTTTCTATTAAAATATCATCCTTCTGTAAACTTACCTTATCAAGTTTATTTTTTTTAATAAACCTCTTGGCAATTTTAGAAAAATCAAGATTAAATTTATTATCAAAATTTGTATTGCGAATCACATTACAAAAAACATCATTCACATCTTCTCTTTGTTCACTACCCCATTCCCCAGAAACAGAATCTAAAATAATGTCCTTTAAAAATACAGTCTTGTATTCACCACGCTCTAAATTTTTAAAAATATTCTTATACTTATTTTGATATGGTTTCACATCTAATCTCCTTCCTTTCACCTCATCACTCCTCACTTCAAAACACATCTCATCCTTAATCTCTGGAAATTTTATACCCAATTTTCCCAAAACATAATCATCAATAGAATCTAAAAGTTTTTGTGCTTCAATTTCATTTTTTTCTCTCTCGTCATAAGCAGATCGCATAATCTGAACGATTTTATTCTGAATCTTCAACTTCGGCAAAACAATCTTTATATCATTTAACTGCTCATTATTCAAATATGCCTGCGTCGTAACTGTTGCCTGCCTATATATCTGCTTCTGACCAAATTTAGAAGCTAAAAAAAACGCCAAATATTCTGGATTTACTATATCTTTTCGCACTCTAATGCGAGCTACATTCTGATTAATATTTCCCTCCTTCATTTCTTCTGGAACATAACCTACAACACCAAGCGTAGCGCCCACAATAGCTAACAATACATCACCTGGCTTTATCGATGATCGCTTAATTTTTTTATGAAATTTAGTATTTATAAATTGCCTTACCTTGAGATCAAACAAGGTAAAATCTTGAGATCTAAAATATGGAATGCCAGAATCATCAAATTTTCCACCCTCCGGCGTTGAACCATTTTTAACATCTTCAACAATGTCCTTTAATTTTTTATAAACAAGATTTTCTATTTCTTTCTCAAGCTCAATAAATTCTGGACAATAAAAATAAGAATCTAACCGGCCCCTGATCTGGTCACTATAAATATTAAAAATTTCCAATTTTTCCATAATATTTAAATTTTTTATTTAAAAATTAATTTCCTTCGATTTTCTCCGTCAATTCTAAATACGGTTCTAAAACAATTATCATTTATATCGTTATAGGAAATCTCAAAATTATAATGGTCAAAATTTAAATCTACATCTTCTTCTTTGATAAACTTCGACACTCTCGTACTAAATGCTAAATGCTCGCATAAAATGATGTTTTTTTTAGTTTCACAATTTACTGCCTCAACTTTAACATCTTTTGCCAATGGATAACTGCCTTCCTCTATAAAATAATGCAATAATTTCCTATTTTTTTTAAAAAATTGACAAATAATGACAGGTCTAAATTTAGATTTATTTTGAAGAGTCATTTGCTCCTTCATCCCACGAGTCTCCCATGCATACCAAATTAATGCCCAAAATGTAATAAAAAGCATTCTATCGCCCACCGAAGCTAAGCCTGGGATTGAAACACCAACAAATAAAAAAATAATCTGATCTAAAAATATTGTAAATAAAATCCCCACAATAAAATATAAAACAAGGAAAATATTTTTATACTGTTCACAAAAATCAACAATGCTATTTTTAATTTTTTGCATATTCTTTATATATCTCCTCCAAATCATTCGTCTTATCCTTTCTCCCAGTCGCATCATACCCAATATGCTTTGCAATCGCCATAAAAATCTTATACCGCCCCAAATCCTCATTATCATCTTTTTTCCTTAAAAACAACAAAGACGATTTCACCCCTGCCCCATAATGAGCAAAAGCAAATTGCGGTAAACTAACCACTGCCAAAATTTGTGTCTTTTCCATTATAAAATCACGAACATATTGCAAAGAAGAATTTGTCAAAATCCCATCCGGCAAAACAATTGCCATCTTTCCAGTTCCCGGCTTCAAAAAATCAATACATCTCTCAATAAACAAAATTTCAGTTTTTTGATTTTTTCTTTTTTTAACCTTCGCCCCCAAATCATACTTATCCAAATAATTCTGTTCTGTATCTTTAATCATCGCTCCAAAGGGTGGATTCGTTAAAATAATATCAAATTTATCTTCCTGAAATCCTTTGTGAATTTTCTCAAGTTCATCAAAATTCTGCAAAGCATCAGTACTAATAACATTAGAATGTCCATCATCATGAATAATCATATTCATTTTGCAAACTCTAGCAATCTGATCATTAATCTCAACACCATACAAATTGTTCATTGCAAATCTATGCCAATAATCCCAAGCCTCTCTCTCGTCATAATTTTTCTCCGCATGCTCTCTTACAAAATCCATTGCATTCAACAAAAACCCACCACTACCACAAGCCGGATCCAAAACCAAATCACCTCTGTCCGGAACCATCATTTTAACGCAAAATTGAATTATTTCGCGCGGCGTAAAAAATTGACCCATTTTACCTTTAAAAAAATCGGTCATAAAAATTTCAAATGCCACTCCTTTTGTATCTAAATCAGTTTTATTAAAAGAAATTCCTTGTAAATGCTCTGCAACATTATAGACAATCTTTGGATCTAATCTGACCTCATCCTTAAAAACATCAGGATCTTCTTTTTGCGCTCTTTTATAAATTGAATTAATTCGTTCATAAACCTCTTCAGGAGATTCATGAGTTCCAATTTGAAATTTATAAACATCTCCTCGTTTTGTGCCTTCTTTTTCGTCTCTCAATTTACAGAAAAGGAGCTTGGAAACCTCATCAAAAGCAGCTGTAGGTGCAAGTCTTCCACCCTGCCAAACAGTATCATGTGCTTTTTTCAAAGCTCTAATCAAATCATCCTTAT
>JAUWOX010000021.1 GCA_030611905.1 bacterium | reverse complement strand
AGAGGTGTTAGTGCGTCTAGACACTATCGTTAGAAGCAATTATGAATACTTTTCAGGACAAGCTGTTAAATTAATTGAATTGCTTCAAGAACAAGAAGAACCTGTTCAAATTATAATAATGGTATTCCTGGCTCTAAATCTCAAGAAAATCAATAAACAGCGGAAACAAGGCTTGGCAATTAGCGACAGTTTATCTCAGCAAATATGCGAAGAATTACTTGAAAGAATGACTCCCGTGATTATTTCACAGCTGAAAGAACTTCCCGGAGACAGCATGGCCAATGTTGCCAAAAGATTAATCGGCATAATCTTTTCCTTTAGCACTCTGGAAGAACACGCCATCGCCTTGATGATTGTCATAGAAAAGATAGTACTAACGCCGATTGCACCCTTAACCCCTGTTATTACTACTTGCTGGAAAGTACCTGAAGGAATTCAATAACACCCAAACGGGTGTTTTTTTTATCCTCTATTACAAAAATTTAAATTTTGCTATAATATAAACAAAAGGAAATATTATTTTTCTAGTTTTATATTAATTATAAAAAATATGCCAAAGACTAAAACTAAAACTAAAACTAAAATTACTACCAAAGCCATTACTTATACAGCGGCAGGAGTAGCTATTTTTGTGGCTCTTACTGTTTTCTCCGGCCTGGCCTACGCCGGCATTTTTCAGTATCAAAAACAAACAGATTATAATAATAATCTTAAACAAGCTCAAGAGTTTATTAAAAATAATGATCTTAACATAAATTTATAATTATGCTCAAACAAAAAATTAATGAAGATTTAAAAGTTGCTTTAAAAGACAAAAATCAGAACAAGGCTTTACTTCTTCGTTTTATCAACTCTGAAATAAAAAATGAAGAAATTGCCAAAAAGAAAAGAGAAAAAGGCCTTTCAGATGAAGAAGTAGAACAGGTTGTCTCTCGTCAAATGAAACAAATCAAAGACTCCATAGAATCATTCAAGGCCGGCGGTCGCGATGAACTTGTCAAAGAAGAAGAGGAAAAAATAGAAATTCTGCAAACTTATCTTCCAGAACAAATGTCCGATGATGAATTAGATAAAATAGTTGATCAAGTCGTTAAAGATACTAATGCTTCTTCAATGTCAGATTTTGGCAAGGTCATGGGCCAGGTTATGGCCAAGACAAAAGGACAGGCAGACGGACAAAAAGTTAATGAGTTGGTAAAAAAGAAATTAAGCTAAAGATGAATCAAGAAACAAAAAAATTCCATAATATACCAAATCTTTTCTCTTATTTTCGTGCCGCAGTTACTATAATTATTTTTGTCGCACTTTTTATAGATATCAGTTTTATCCTTCTGCAGATCTTGGTTGTTCTGGCCATACTAAGTGATAAACTGGATGGTTTTTGCGCCAGAAGATTTAATCAAATAACAAAATTCGGTTCCTTGCTCGATTCTTTAGTTGACGCCGCCTTTATTACGATTTGTATTTTATACGCTATTCTGAAATTAGATTTTCCAATTCTGATTTTATTATTTGGTCTTCCTTTTGTAATTATTGTTTTATTAGCCTATCTGATTTCGGCCATTCTTAAAAAGAAAATTCTGTCTTTTTGGGATTTTGGAAAACGACCAGAATCCAAAATGTCAGCTATTATCTTATTTGCTTTAATTATTTTCTATTTTTTCAATTTACCAGGAAAAGAATATTTTGCCTGGCTCATGCTTATTTTTATATATATTTATTTAGTTTATTACTTTTATTTAGTTATCAAAAATGCCAAACAAAAATAAAAAAGAAAAAATCAAATTAAAAGATTTTCTGAAAGTCCCCAATATTTTGAGCTGTATCAGAATTGTTATAAGCATAGTTATTATTGCTCTTTTTTTCGTCAATGATTATTTATGGCTCATTAAATGGCTTTTTGTAATTGGTGTCTTAACCGATACTTTAGACGGCAATATTGCTCGCATCTTTAAACAAAAAAGCAGACTTGGAGTTATTCTAGAACCAATAGCTGATACATTATTAGTCGGAGGAACGGTTCTTTTTGTCACTTTCAGGTTGGATTTACCTAAATTATTTTTCATCATTTATTTAGCCATCTTCTTTATCGGCTTTGTTATTACAATTTTTGTTTATTTAATAAAGAGACAATGGTTTGCTGAAAAACTTGTAGTCTCTGAAGTAGCCATTGTCTTTGTTTATGCCACTGGCGTTTTTTATCTATTTGATTTACCATTTAAAAAATATTTAGCTCTTTTCAGCATTGGCTTTGGTATTGCCGCCTTGATTGATTTAGTTATTAAATTGATCAAGTTCAAAGGCCGAGCCAAATTTAAACTAGAAAAAATTCAACACAAAAAAGATTTTAAAATGATAAATGCCAAATAAGTCTCCTAATAAAATAATCTTTGCTGGCACACTTTTAATTATCATTGCTCTTCTCGGTTTCAAATTTTTTACCAAGAAAGATAAACCCCCAGACAACACCGAAGAAAAATCAACTGTCATTGAATTTTTAGATAATGATCAAAAAGAGCAAGAAGAAAATAGCAGCACTTCGACAAGCTCGGCGCCAAAAGAAAATTCGGAAATAAGTATAGTGGCAGTAGGTGATATTATTATGTCTCGCACAGTTGGAATTAAAATTACGGAATCAGGTGATAATGCCTTGCCATTTAGAAAGATTGCGGATATTTTGTTAGCTGGCGATATTACTTTCGGTAATGTCGAAGCTCCATTTTTAGATCAAGGTGAACTTATCCGCGAAGGGATGACTTTTAAAGCAGAACCAAAGTTTATTGAGGGTTTAACTTTATCAGGATTTGATGTGGTTTCTCTGGCCAATAATCACAGCAAAAATTTTGGGGCAGAAGGCTTAACTTATACTTTTAACCATTTAGCTAGTAATGATATCAAATATTGCGGAGCAGGGAATAATTCTCAAGAAGCTCACCAGCCGGCTATTCTAGAATCCAAGGGTATTAAATTCGCCTTTTTGGCCCATACTTATTCAGACGGCCTGGATTTCAAAACTCATCTAGATAAAGATAAACCAGATATCGCCTTTTGGGATTTACCGCAAGCTGTTGAAGATATCAAGAAAGCCAAAGAACAAGCCGATGTTGTTATATCCTATATGCACGCTGGCCAGGAATATACCGCCAAACCAATTCCAGAACAAGTTGAGTTTGCCCACGCCGTTATTGACGCCGGCGCCGATCTAGTTATCGGCTCTCATTCTCATTGGGTTCAAACTACAGAAAAATACAAAGACAAATACATTATTTATTCCATGGGTAACTTTGTCTTTGATCAAGAATGGTCGCAGGAAACCAAAGAAGGTGTTATAGTTAAATTAAAGTTTGATAATAGAAAATTCAATTTAGCCGAATTTATTCCAGTTATTATTGAAAATTATAATCAACCGAGATTGGCCAATGAAAAAGAAATAGAAAAGATTTTAAAGCAAATGAAATTAAAGGGGGAGATTGTAAATCTATAAATTAAAAAAAGCCATCAATCAGATGGCTTATGAAAAGGTTCAAGCAGGTCGGGATATTTCTGAAGTAGCCACACAGTTTCAGGGTCTCCATAATCAACCATTCTCAAGCGTCCTTTTGAATCAAAACAGAAGTTTTCTGAATTTGAAAAATGGTGGCCGAACCTTCTAACTGGAGATTCGATTCCATCGTCCTGAAGCTTGCCTTGAATATGATCAAACCATAAGGTCCTATAATCTAAATCGCAGGGTAATCCTGATCGCTGAATGTTTACAAAGCCCAATAAAGAAAAATAGATTGGCATCATATTAGGACATCTTTTTAGGACAAAATAAGCAAACTCTCTTAAATTTGCCAGAAGACCTCGAAATATAAGATGTTTAAAACCACCATCGGTATCAATCGGATAACACAGATCTTTCTTAACAAGCCTTAAAAAGTTTTTAAGATTCTCTGCCCGGGTCCAGTTTTGTCGGATAGTAGCCAAGTATTTTATCAATCGCACTCGCGCGATTTTGATAGCAAATGGCCCTACTAATAAAACAATTCTTCTATTGCCTTTTTTCCATTCCACTTTTTCCTCCTGGTTATCAAAAGTGCAGGTTAATAAATTATAAACAAATAAGCGAAAATGTCAAATCTATTCGAAATCCGCATTCATGCTCGCGCCCAACAAGGCGCTAATACCATTGCTCACTTTTTAGCTGAAGCAATTATTAATTCTGGAAAATATGCTCAAGCCTTTCCATATTATGGCCCAGAAAGATCTGGTGCTCCTTTAATGTCTTTTGTTCGTATTTCTGATGAGCCGATTAAAATTTATTCTCAAGTTTATAATCCCAATGCAGTTATAGTAATTGACAAAACTCTACTACGCACTGAAGATGTCTTAAAGGGACTAGATCCAAAAGGATTTATCTTAATCAATGCAAAAAAATCAAAAAAGGAAATCAGCAGAAGTTTGGGATATTCTAATGTAAAAACAATCAAAGCTGATGAAATATCCCAAAAAATTCTTGGAATAGATATACCCAACACCGTTTTGCTCGGAGCTATGATAAAATTGATTGAAAGATATAAATTTATTACCCTAGATGATATAATTAAAATAACCCGACAAGAATTTATTAAAAAATTAGGAAAAGAAATGACGGAGAAGAATGTTGAGGCGATTGAAGCAGGGTACAAAAATTTTTAATATCTAATTACTAATCAATAACTAATTTCCAATGACCAAATTCGAAATTAGCTATTAGAAATTGATTAAATATTAGGAATTAATAATTAAATATTATGAACAAAGATATTCACATTGGCGCCAAATTAACCACTCCCGGTTCATCCAAGGATTACAAAACCGGCACTTGGCGTCATCAAACCCCAATGGTTGATAAGTCAAAATGCAAAGATTGCTTGCTCTGTGTTCAGCATTGTCCTGAAAATTGTATTAAAGCTAAATATGATGAAATGTCTCATATTGATTATAATTACTGCAAAGGCTGTGGCATTTGCGCTTATGAATGTCCGAATAAAGCTATAACTATGAAAAAGAATGATTAAACAAAACTTCAAAGCAATCACCGGCAACCAAGCCGCCTCAGAATCCATGCGTCAGATTAATCCTGATGTCGTTGCCGCTTATCCAATTACTCCCCAGACTTCGATAATGGAGACATTTGCCCAGTTTATTGCTGACGGCAGAGTTGATACAGAATTAATCAGAGTAGAATCAGAACATTCATCCTTGTCAGCTTGTGTTGGTTCAGCGGCTTCTGGAGCAAGAACTATCACTGCCACATCATCGGTTGGCCTGGCTTTGATGTGGGAGGTCCTCGGAGTTGTCTCCGGCCTTCGTCTGCCTATTGTTATGCACATTGTTAATCGCGCTTTATCAGCACCCATCAATATTCATTGTGATCATTCTGATGTTATGGGAGCTCGTGATCAGGGTTGGATTCAATTATTTTGCCAAAACAATCAAGAAGTTTACGATCTATCTTTAATCGCTCAGCGTTTAGCTGAAAAAGCTTTTTTGCCAGTTATGGTTTGCCAAGACGGTTTTACTACTTCTCACGGAGTAGAGAAAACTTTTATTCTTTCCGACGAACAAGTCAAAAAGTTTACTGGAGAATTTAAACCAGATCGCCCGCTCTTAGACACCAACAACCCAACTACTTATGGCCCTTTATCTTTGCCAGATTCTTTCACTCAAATTAAGAAGCAACAATCAGATGCCTTTAATAATATTAAAAAAGAATATTTGACAATTGCCGCTGAATTATCAGAGCTTAGCGGCCGTCAATACAAATTATTCGAAGAATATAAATTGCAAGACGCCGATACAGCTATTATTCTTTTATCATCCACGGCCAGCACTTCTAAGGCAGTAATAGATGAACTTCGTTCCCAAGGAAAAAAAGTTGGTCTTCTTCGGCCCATTATGTACCGTCCATTTCCTTATGACGAGATTGCTAAAGCGCTCTCCCATGTCGAAACAATAGCTATTTTAGATCGAACTATTTCCTTTGGCGCGAAACCGCCGTTATATTCAGACATTCAAGTTTCTTTAAAAAATAAAACAAAACTGCAATCTTATATTTTTGGCTTGGGTGGTCATGATACAAGGACCGACGATATAAAGAAAGTATTTATTAATTTACTAGAAAAAAAGTTTCTTGACGAACCTCAATTCCTATATGAAAAATAATCTTTTTCACAATCAAGACCATCCCTTAATTATTGCCCATCGCGGAGCATCTTCTTACGCTTTTGAAAATACTCTAGACTCATTTAGAAAAGCAACCGAATTTGGCGCTGATATGATAGAACTGGACGTCAGAATGACTAGAGATGGCCATTTGATTGTATTTCATGATTCTACTCTAGATCGCTTAACAGATAGCTCTGGCCTGGTCCAATATTTCACTCTCCAAGATTTAAAAAAAATTAAAATACATGGTGAAGCCATTCCTACCTTAAGAGAAGTTATTGAATTAACCAAAGGTAAGACCAATTATAATATTGAAATTAAAAATATCCCCTCCAGGGGAGTAAAAAAGCTGATTGAAATTTTAGACAAATATGATCTTCGTTATAAAATTATTGCTTCTTCATTCCAGCGAAAAATAGTATCGGAATTAAAAAAAATTGACAATCAAATCAAAACAGCTCTGCTCTGTTGGTATCTCCGAGAAAGCAATATTAAATTCGCCAAAGAAAACGATATTAAATATATTCATCCGTTTTATGGCTTCTTGTCTAAAAATAAGATTGAAGGAGTTCATAATCAGGGTATTAAAATAAATACTTGGACAGTAAATACCGGCCTAGATTTAAGATGGTTAATGCAGTTAGGAATAGATGGAGTCATAACTAATCGTCCAGATATGGCCAAGGCTGTTCTCGGAAAATTAACTCGTCAACAAGCTACCATCAATCGACAAACTATTATAAATAAAGAATAATATGATAAATATAAAAGAATTAGTTAAAAAACCGAATCCGTTAGCCTCTGGCCACCGTACCTGTCGTGGGTGCACAGCGATTCCAGAAGTGGTTCGCACAATCCTTCGCGCTTCAGACAAACCAGTCGTTGTTGCCAATGCCACTGGCTGCATGGAAGTTACCCCCACCATTTATCCCCAGACTGCCTGGAATGTTCCTTGGATCCACTCTACATTTGAATCAGCCGGCGCTTTAATCTCCGGCGTTGAAACCGCTCACAAAGCATTAAAAAGAAAAAGAGACATGCCTGATGTGAACTTTATTGCTTTCGCAGGTGATGGAGGAACATATGATATTGGCCTTCAATCTCTATCTGGCATGCTGGAACGCGGACATAATTGTCTCTTTGTTTGCTATGATAATGAGGCATATATGAATACCGGTATCCAACGCTCTAGCGCTACGCCTTATGGCGCTTCTACCACTACAACCCCCGATGGTAAAATTCATCACGGCAAAGAAAAATTTCGCAAGAATTTAACTAAGATTGCCATTGCCCATGAAATTCCCTATGTGGCTCAAGCCGCTGTTTCTCATTGGCAGGATCTATACATGAAGGCAGAAAAAGCTTTCAAAATCAAGGGCCCAAAATTTATCAACATTTTAGCCCCTTGTACTTTGGGCTGGGGATTTCCTGAAAATATGGGAATAGAAATTTCAAGATTAGGCGTTGAAACAAATTTCTGGCCGCTTTTCGAAGTTGAAAATGACCAATACAAAATAAATTACAAGCCAGCTGAACAAAAGCCGATTCAAGAATTTTTTAAACATCAAAAAAGATACAAACATTTATTCAAATCAGAGAATAAACATATTATTGAAAAAATACAACAACACGTTGATAAAGAATGGAAAGAATTATTAAAAAATATTTAATATTTCACTTATGTCTGACAAAAATAATCCTTCTCAGCTAACTCAATCTATCGAGCAGCCACAAAAAAATAAAGAACAGCCTCCTAAAAAAGGCAAAGGATTAATTATTGGCCTAAGTATTGGAGGGGGATGTTTTGTCTTAGTAATCATTCTAGCCGTTGTCGCTTATTTTACTCTTCGACATCTAACCAATAAAACAAATCAAACACTTATTAATATACAGGCCTGGGGGGAAACATTAGATGGCGACACTTATAATGAACCAATAACAACAGTCCCGACTGCTAACGAAGAAATCCGTTCAGAAACAAAAGGAAAAACTGGTCAAGTCATATCAAATGAAACCGTCGATTTAAAAGTTAATTCTTTTGAAAAAATTTCCTTGCCAACAACATCCCCGCTCGAAAATTACGAGTTTTATAAAATAAATTTAACCATAAAAAATAATACTTCAGCAGAACAACAAATATCTTTACTCGATTTCACAGTTAATAATTCAAGTAGCGAGGAATTTAGCCATATTATTCCATTGGAAGAAGAGGTAGGCGATCTTCTAGAGTCAGTTATTTCCATACCACCAGAAGAAGAGATAACAGGAAGTATTATTTTTGAAATAAAAGAAAAAACAAAAAAACCAAAATTAATCTTTGATGACAATATGAATACAAAACTAATTATTGAACTTTAAAGATTTTTTTAAATAACTATTTTCTATTAATTATTTATTAAATCATGAATAACAACAACATTTCAAAACGCTTTTGGAAAAGAAAAATAGCTCACTTCGCTGCTATATTATTAGTCATTCTTTATCTCTTGGTTAATTATTATTTTGGCAGGGGACTCGCCTTATTTTCATTATTAGTTATACTAATTATTTTTTTGTTCTTAGATTATTTAAGATTAGATTTAAAAATAAAAGTTCCGATTGTTAATCAATGCCTAAAACCACGCGAACAAAATGTCATGGTTAGCTCAATCTTCTTTGTCGCTGCCATAATTATCTGTTTTGCTCTTTTTGATATTAGAATAGCAATTGCTGCTATTCTAATGACTATTTTCGGTGATCCGATTTCAGCCTTTTTCGGTCATAAAGAAATTGGAGGAAAGATTAATGGTTTGTATAACAAGAGCTGGGGCGGAGCCATAGCTGCTGTTATAATTTGTACTGTCATTGGCTATCTTGTTTTACCCAACCTTCTTATAGTAATTCCAATGGCGATTGCCTCAACTTTCGTTGAAATAATCACCTCTAAGGTAGATGATAATTTCGTCTGTCCACTTGTGGCTGGATTATTAGGACAAATTTTACTCATGGTATTATAATGCTTTATTTTACCAAAACAAAAGAACAAGCTCTTAAAAATCTAAATTCTAATCCTGAAAAAGGACTAACTTTAGATCAAATAAAAAAACGCCACCAAGAATTTGGTCTAAATAAATTCACAGAAAAAAAGCCGCCTTCGGCTTTTATTATTTTTTTAAAACAATTCAACAATATTTTTACTTATATTCTTTTAGCTGCGGCTGCTGTTTCTTTTGTCATGCGGGAAAATAAAGATGCAATTGTTATTTTAGCCGCAGTTGTTATAAATGTCATCATCGGTTTTATCCAGGAAAGCAAAGCTCAAAATACAATTACTGCGCTAAAAAAGATAGTCGAAACAACAGCCAAGGTTTTGCGTGATGGACAAGTTCAGGTAATTAATACTCAACAATTAGTTCCTGGCGATATTGTTCTAATTGATGCCGGTGACAAAATTCCAGCCGATGCTCGATTAATTGAAGCATTTAATTTTCAAGTTGATGAAGCCGCCCTGACCGGTGAGTCAAAACATGAGGACAAGGAAGCTGGGCTGACACTAAAAAAAGGCACTCTCTTAGCCGATCGAAAAAACATGGTCTATATGGGAACAGTTGCCTCAGCTGGCAAAGCCAAAGCAATAGTGACAACGATTAGCAATAAAACCGAAATTGGCAAAATTGCTACTTTAGTTGAAGAAACAAAAGAAGACAAAACGCCTCTTCAAAAAAAAGTTAAAAAGCTAAGTATTCAAATATCTTTTATCATTTCAATTCTTTTGCTAGTTATAATAATTGGCGGACTTTTGACCGGACGCAGCTTAGCAGAAATGTTTATGTTTGCAGTAGCAATCGCAGTTGGCGCCATTCCCGAAGGCCTGCTCATTGCAGTCACGGTTATATTGGCAATTGGCATGAGAAGAATTTTGAAAAGAAAAGCTCTGGTTCGCGAACTTGTAGCTGCTGAGACGCTGGGCAGTACCTCAGTTATTTGTACAGACAAAACTGGCACAATCACAACTGGTCAAATGACAGTTAAAAAAATCATCAACGCTAGCGGCCATGAAGCAAGAGATAATAATTTAGAACAGATTTTAAAAATAGGACTTCTTTGCAATGATGTCCAGATTGATAATCATTCCAAATTTATTGGCGATCCAACAGAAATTGCGCTAGCCCGCGCCGCACAAAAGGCTAGTTTAAACAAAAAAGAATTAACACAAGATCTAAAGCTTGTTGCTGAGATTCCATTTGATCCATATGCCAAATACATGTCAGTTGCTTATAAAGAAAACACCAGTACTCTTATCTACACAAAGGGCGCAACTGAACAAATGCTCAATTTCTCAAAACAAATTTATCTAGGCCAAAACAACATCCAACCCCTGACCCCTGAAAAAAAGGATGAGCTTTTGAAAATCAATGCAGATTTAAGTCAAAAAGGCTATCGAGTTTTGAGCTGTGCCTACAAAAAATTAGATGGTGACAAATTAGATATCAAAAAAGTCTGTTGTGAAAATCTCATTTTTGCTGGCCTTATTGCCATCAGGGATCCTATCCGCCCCGGTGTCAAAGAAGCAATCGAACTTTGCCAGCAAGCTGGTATAGAAATCAAGATGATCACCGGTGATCACAAATTAACAGCCAAAGCTATCGGGCATGACATTGGCCTGGAAGCAGGCAGTGATGAAATTCTGGAAGGAGAAGAGTTCAGCAAATTTTCATACGAAGAATTAAAAAACAAAATACCAAAGACCAAAATCTTTGCCCGAGTTGAGCCAAAAAATAAACTACAAATTGTAGATATTCTGCAAGACCAGCAAAAAGTCGTTGCTATGACAGGGGATGGTGTCAATGACGCGCCAGCCCTCAAATCTGCAGATATTGGCATTGCTGTTGGTTCTGGCACAGAAGTTGCCAAGGATGCGTCAGACATGGTCCTTTTGGACAATGATTTCAAATCAATTGAAAAGGCTGTTGAAGAAGGAAGAGGAATTTTTGATAATATCCGCAAAGTTGTTTTATATCTTTTTTCTGATCTTTTTCAAGAAGTAATACTTATCGGCGGTAGTTTGCTTTTAGGTTTGCCATTATTAATCAGCCCAGTCCAAATACTTTGGGTCAATCTTGCCGAGGACAGTTTGCCAAGCTTTGCCTTAGCTTTTGAAAAAAAAGAAAAAGATGTAATGAAACGCCCTCCATTTAAACTACGCGATCCGATTTTGAATTACGAAATGAAAACTTTAATTGTCATAATTACAATTGTTTCGGATTTTGTTCTATTGGCTCTTGGTTATTACTTTTGGAAAAAAACAGGAGATCTGAATTTGACCAGAAGCATCGTCTTTACCGGCCTGGCTATTGATTCCCTATTCTTTATTTACAATTGCCGAAGCATGCGCAAAGCACTCTGGCGATTCAATCCCTTTTCCAATCGGTTCTTAACATTTTCAACAATTTTCGGTTTTGCATTAACTCTGGTCGCTTTATATATTCCACTTTTCCAAAATATATTGGGAA
>JAUWOX010000057.1 GCA_030611905.1 bacterium | reverse complement strand
TTAAGTTTAACAAATAAAATAAAAACTATGGAAGAAGAAAAAAAGAGTCAAAAATATGAGAAGGCTGAAAAAAAGGTTAAGCGATTGAGAGCTTTTTATGCTAACTTGATTACTTACGTAGTGGTTAATGTCATCTTATTTATTATTAATTGGGTTGTAGGCGGATCTTGGTGGTTTTATTGGGTGACAATTTTTTGGGGCATTGCAGTGATTTGGCATGCGGTCAGTGTGTTTAGTGGAAATAAACTGGGTGATGAGTGGGAGGAGAAGAAGATTAAGGAGGAGATGGAGAAAGATAAATAAATTGCTATATTGCAATCTCGCCATGAAGGCGGGGTAAATATTGTTAAAATAGTTTTATGAAAAAATTAAGTGCGTCATTAATTGGTCTTTTGCAGGTTTTGGGAGTTTTGGTTTACTGTTTGTTGATAAGTGGATTATTTTGGTTGATGGATGAATATTTTCGAAGTAATCCACCGCAATTTGTAGTTATGTTTTTTATGCTGGTGATATTGGTTTTTTCTGCGGGGGTGACTGGCGCTTTGGTTTTTGGGTATTCAGCCTATTTGGCAATGAATAAAAGAATCAAAGAGGCTTTGAGAGTTTTGGGATTTACTTTGTTATATAGTTTAGGATTTATTTTGATTATTGTTATTGTTTTGTTTATTATTTAAATTAGTAGAATGAAGAAAATATTATTTATTATTTCTTTTTTTATTGTTGCTGTTTTTGTTTTATCTGGTTGTGTGGTTGAAAGGAATGAGGAAGATGGGATTAAAGTTGCGGCGACTATTTTTCCGCTGGTTGATATTGCGCAGAATATTGTTGGGGACAAGATTGAAGTTGTTCAGATTTTGCCAAGCGGAGCAAGTCCGCATACTTTTGAAATAACACCGGAGCAGGTTAAGAAATTACAAGACGTAAAAGTAATTTTTGCGATTGGGCATGGTTTGGATGATTGGGTTTATGATATTAAGGATGCTATTGGTGATATTGAGATAATTACTGTCGAAAAGGGAATTGAGTTGAAAAATATTAGCGGTGAAGAGGAACATGAACAAATTCATGAGCATGAAGAGCATGAACATGGGGATCAGGATCCGCATTATTGGTTGTCAATTTTAAATGCGAAGAAAATTGCTGAGAATATTAAGGATGAATTGGTAAAGATTGATCTAGAGAATTCTGAGATTTATGAAGAAAATTTGCAGAATTATTTAGTTGAGTTAGGTAAGTTGGAGGAGGATGTTGAAACGAAATTGGTAGGGGTAAAAACAAGAGATATGGTGACTTTTCATAATGCTTGGCAGTATTTTGTAGATGAATTTGATTTGGATATCGTGACGACATTTGAACCATTTCCAGGCAAAGAGCCAACTGCAAAATATCTTGAGGAACTGAATAAAGTTGTTAAAGAAGATAATATTAAGGTAATTTTTTCAGAGCCGCAGATGTCTAATGATGTCTTAAAGCCATTTGCCAAAGACTTAGGTTTGGAATTGTTTATTTTGGACCCTTTGGGCGGGGATGAGGGACGAAATAGTTATATAGAAATGATGGAATATAATGGTGATATTTTATTTGAAGCGTTGAATAAGTAATTAGGTTATTGAGAAATTATGAAATTTTGTCCAGAGATAGCAAAAAATGCAATTATTGTAAAAGATTTGACTGTTAAGTATGATTCCTTTATAGCAATTGAAAATATAAATTTAGAAGTAAAGGAGGGATGTTTTGTATCAATAATTGGGCCGAATGGTTCGGGCAAAACAACTTTGCTTAAAGCAATGCTTGGATTGGTAAAGCAGTCAAAAGGTGAAGTTTTAATTTTTGGAAAAAGTATAAATAATCAAAAAGATTTGGTTGGCTATGTGGCGCAGAGATTTGATTTTGATAAAACTTTTCCTATAACTTGTGAGGAATTTTTAAGGTTTTCGTTACGAATGGGGCGATCAGTTTCAAAAATTGATGAAAAATTGAAGGAGGTTGATATGTTGAATGAAAAAAACAAGGTCTTGGGTAAGCTTTCGGGTGGGCAGCTACAAAGAGTTTTGGTAGCGCGTGCGATTTTGAATGATCCAAAGATTTTATTTTTGGACGAACCAGCAGCAGGGATTGATGTTGGCGGAGAAAAGAATTTTTATGAGTTAATGGATTATTTAAACCAGAAATATAAAATTACAATTGTTATGGTATCTCATGAATTGGATATTGTGACAAAGTATACGCATCGAGTGATTTGTTTGAATAAGAAAATGATTTGCTTTGGTGATCCAGACAAGGTGTTGGATGCTCATATGATAGAAAAGCTTTATGGGAAGGAAATGGCAGTGCACAAGCATTGATACTTAAAAATACAAGGATGTGTAGTGTTTGTTTTTATATTTTTATATTTTTACAATGATTGAAATTTTGCAGTTTCCATTTATGCAAAGGGCAATTTTAGCTGGTATATTTTTAGCAGCTCTTTTGGGTTTTTTGGGTGTTTTTGCTATTTTGAAAAAGATGGCTTTTTTTGGTGACGGCATTGCTCACGCTTCTTTGGCTGGAATTGCTATCGGACTAGTGGCATCAGTTAATCCTTTATGGACGGCAATAATTTTTAGTGTAGTGATAGCTGTTTTGATTTATTTATTAGAGAAGAAAACAAAGCTTTCAATTGATGCGGTTATTGGAATTTTATTTACGGCAAGTTTGGCATTGGGAGTAATCTTAATTAGTCTGCAAAAAGGATATCAGCCGGAATTAATTAGTTTTTTATTTGGAAATATTTTATCAGTAAATTCTTATGAATTAGTTATAATGATAATCTTTTCTATAATTATTATTTTATTTTTAGCGGTATTTTATAAGAAATTATCTTTGATTGCTTTTGATAAAGAAGGTGCTTATTTGGCTGGTATTAATATTAACTTATTTGAAATTTTATTTAATATATTTTTGGCGGTAGCAATTGTTTTGGGAGTTAAGATATTAGGAATTATTTTGGTTTCGGCTTTGTTGATTATTCCAGCTTCAATTGGCAAGATTCTTTCTGGGTCTTTTCGGGGTTTAGTTTGGTGGAGTATAATTGTTGGCGAGATTATGGTTTTGTTGGGATTGATTTTTTCTTATGTTTTTGATTTGCCATCTGGAGCAGTGATTGTGCTTTGCGGAGCAGTTATTTTTGTTATTGTGGCTGTGTTTCATGGATTGATTATTTTAAAAAGAGATAATAATTAATTTTATATATGGCATTATCATTTGAGGGAGGCAGAGAAATTGGTTTAGAACAAAAAGATATTGCGTTGGAACTTAAGGCGGCGTTGGATGCGCATGTTGTTGAAATTAAGCCGCATTCAGAAGGAAATTCTGAAAAAATAGCTAGTATTGGTGATGCGTCTTTTGGAACGGCTGGAACTGAAATTAATAGATGCGATCCTTTTTTAGGGATTGATAAAATTTCTTTAGAAGTAGGAAAGAGCGTTGTTATTATTGGTCCTAATGGTTCGGGCAAGACAACTATTTTTGATGCGGTAATGGATTTGAGAAATGCTGATTTTGGTTTAAAGGGAAGTTCTGGCGGAACAGTTTATGGAAAATCTGTTCATGGGTTAGAGAGCTTACGAATTGCTCGGTTGAATCAGGAAGAAATTTTGGGACAAATTGGAGATATGCTTGCTAGGAAAGTTTTGGAACAGGCGGCAGAATATTTTAAGCAGAAATTTCCAGTTGATTGGGAAGACTCGGAGGTTTATGAAAGAAATATGATAAATCAAGAAGCAGAAATGCGAATTGATGAATTGGGTTCGCGAGTGGTTAAATTGTTTGGCATGGAAGATTTTTTGGATCGTAAGATACATCAGTTGTCTGGAGGAGAACGTACTAAAATGGTTTTAGTCATGATGTTGGCAGCTGAACCGGATGTTTTATTGTTGGATGAGCCTACAAATCATTTAGATATGGAAAGCATTGCAAAGTTAGCTGGTTTATTTGAGCTTTATAAAAAAGCTGGGGTATCAATTGCAAGTGTAAGTCATGTGGATTGGTTTTTGCAGTCAGCTGGACAAGATGGTGTTATTGAGTGTGTGGCTGATGAAAATAGTCGTTCAACAAGACAATCATCTTCGTCTTATAAAAATTATGTAAAGGATAGATCAGGAGATAATTATTCTATTATTTCCGGTCAGATTGGTTGGAGAGGAAAAAAGAAGTGGAAAGCCGGGAAAGCAATTGTACAAACAACAGATGTTGTTACTGTGCCAGAGTCGCCATTAATAGATATTGAATTTCCTTCAATACAGGCTGGAGAAGTAGTTTTTTTGTCAGGATCAAATGGTACTGGCAAGACTAAATTAATGGAGGCTTTAGTGGCAGGAGAAGGAGAAAAAGGCAAAGAATTTATTAAAGTTAAGGGCGTTAATATTGCTTATATGCCGCAATTTTGGCCAGATGCGGTGGTCGATGGGACATTAGAAGGTTTTTTTGATTGGATTAAAGACGAGGTTGATCCACATAGTCAAATTATGCCAGTTCGTTTTGCTAAAGAAGCGAGAGGTTTGAATTTTGGAGGTGGACGTGGAAGACTATTTGATAGATCTTGGTTAAAGAGGCCATTGTCAACTTTTTCTGGCGGTGAACAAAGACTTCTTTGGTTTTTATCAGTTAGTACTTTAGAGGGTGTTGACGCTTTGTGCTTAGATGAACCAACTAATCATATGGATAGATTTTTACAAAAAAAAGTAACAGAAGCGATCCAAAGTTTTCCAGGGACTGTGATAATTTCTAGTCATGATGTTAAATTGATGGACGAATTAAGTACAGATGTAGGCAATAAAATTGGTTCAACTATTAAGCCTAGAAATTTAGTTTTAAATAAAGAAGGCGGGAGGACAACGGTAACTGAAGCAGGGGAGAGTCCGGCTGAATATGCGGAAAAGGTGAGAGCGCAAGCGAGAAATCAGGCGAAGAGGTTTAAGTTATAAATTGTTTATGATACGAACATACCTGTTTGCTGGTAGGCAGGCGAATAATGCGAATGTTACGAATATGTGAATTAGTGGATAACGGTTATTATTATTTTGTCTTTGTATTGTCGTTTATTTATTTTGGCTTGAATAAGTCATTTTTTATTGGCTATTATAGCGTGGTAGTCGATAGAATAGGTCGTGGATAAATTTATTGACAGGTATTTATTATGGGTATATATTTAAAATGGCGTATTAATTTTATAGGATGTGATTTAAATGTAAGTAAATGCATAAGTTATAAAGAATCTAGATACAAATTAATTTTAAAATAATGAGTTTAGTTTTAATTGATGGAAATTTCGAAGACGAGGTTATAAAAAGTCAAAAGCCAATTTTAGTTGATTTTTGGGCACCGTGGTGTGCGCCTTGTCAAATGATGGCTCCAATTTTAGAGGAAATTAGTAAAGAATTTGGAGAAAAAATTAAGATAGGTAAGTTGGACGTTGATCAAAATTCTTCAATTGCTGCTAAATTTTCGATAAATGCTATTCCTGCCCTAATTTTGTTTAAGGAAGGGAAGGTGGTAAAAAAAATTATTGGTGTGCAATCTAAAGAAGTGATTGTAGAAGCGATTGAATCAGTTATTGGAGAAGATTAAGTTTATTTTATGAATAAAGAGATTAAAAAAATCACAATCTTGCCTGGGATAAATAAATTTGGTAAAAAAGAGAATTTCGAAAAAATTAATATAAAAGAAGGAGAGGTAATAGCTATCGTTGGTCATACTGGAGCAGGTAAAAGTCAACTTCTTTATGATATAGAAAGATTGGCTCAAAAAGACACTAAAAGCAAACGAAAAATTTTAGTTAATAATAAAATTCCTAGTAAAGAAATAAGATCTAATCCAAAAAGAAAACTAATTGCTTCGTTAGCTCAAGGTATGAATTTTTTAACAGATATGTCTGTCAAAGATTTTTTACAATTGCATTTGGAATCTCGTGGAAAAAAATCACGGCAAGGATTAATTAAAGAAGTCATAAAAGAAGCTAATGAAATTACCGGTGAAGCAATTTCTTCTGAAATGAATTTATTAAATTTATCTGGTGGACAGAGCAGAGCCTTAATGGTTTCTGATGTGGCTAATATTAGTATTTCTCCTATTATTTTAATTGATGAAATAGAAAATGCTGGTATTAAAAAAGAAAAAGCAATTAAAATTTTAGTAGAAGAAGGAAAAATTATTCTGATTGTTACTCATGATCCTTCTTTAGCATTAAATACTGATAAAAGAATCATTATTAAAAATGGGGGTATTGTTAAAGTTTTAGAGACTACTTTAAAAGAAAAAGGTATTGCTTATTATCTTAATTGGATAGAAAGTTATAGCTTGGATATAAGAAAAAAAATAAGACAAGGAAAAGAAATTAAAAATATAGAAATATATTGTGAACCAATTAGATTAAAAAAATAATATGAAATTTGTAATTTTTGCTGGAACGCCTGGTTCAGGAAAAACAAGTATAATCAAGTATATAATTCAAGAATTAAAAAATGATTTTAAATTATTTTTTGCTAAATTTGACTGTTTACAAACGTTAGATAATGAACGCATTGCTAAAGAATATAAAATTCCTACGATTAAAAAATTGGCTGGTGAACTTTGTCCTGATCACTATACCGCTCTGGAAATACCGAAAATAATTAAAGAAAATCAAGATAAAGATATTATTATTTTATAAACAGATGTTTTAT
>JAUWOX010000062.1 GCA_030611905.1 bacterium | reverse complement strand
ATTATATTAATTAACATAAAACTATGGGAGAAACAGAAGGTCCATCACCAGAAGAGATAGGTATTAAAGACACGGGGAAAAAAGAAAAAAGCGCAAGGGAAAAGGCTCTAGAAGAAGAAATTAGACAAGAAAAAGATTGGGCAGGACTTGCTAGTTTAATGAATGTATTTGCCAGAGATGGAAAAGAATATGAAATTACAGATGAAGACAAATTAAACATGACAAAAACACTGAACGCTCTATTAGAACAAGATAAGAGATTGCCAAGCGCAGTTAGTTTATATATCAACTTATGTGCACTGGGCCTCAAGGAAGAAACAAGAGGTAAACTTAATGAAGAAGAAATAGAAAGATTAGAGCAAGGTGTAAAAACTAGGCTTGCAAATGAGGAATTATCAAGAAGAGCTAGAAGACAAGAGGGACTACCGGAGAAACTACAAGAATTCACCCTCGAAACAGAAGGTCCATCACAAGAGGAGAGGGGAGAAAAAGGGAAAGAAGGAAAAAAGGAAATCGAGCTTAAACCAGGCGATAAAGTACGACTAACCCTTGAAAAAATTAATGAATTAGAAAAAGCTGGCATGATGCACGATTTTCCCACAACCGAAGGAGAAGTTAGTGGAGTATTTGGGGATAGGATAGCAGTAAATTTTGGGGGTTCAACAAGGAACATAAGCCCAAACGAAGTTGAAAAAACCAGAGCAGAAGGAAATTGGTAGACTACAAAATTTAACCCTCGAAAAAGAATATAAACCAAAGAAAAAAGAATGATACTAAAAAAGCAAGTAGTTATTACCTTACTTTTTTAGTATCATTCTTTTTTGACATCAACGGATCACTCTAAATGTATTATCTTATTGAACGTCTCTATTTTTTCCCTTAATCTAGGGAATTTTTTATCCCCAAAAACTATCTTGCAACCAACAGGGGGGGGTGTTAATATTAAACTAAGTATTATATTAATTAACATAAAACTATGGGAGAGACAGAAGGCCCATCAAAAGAAGAAATGGGTGTTGAGTCAAATGAAGAAAAATTGCAACAGGCTAGACAACAAAGTAGATTTTCTGAATTTGCAAGAATAGCTGCGGAGATGAAAGAAGCAGGCGAACCATTTGAATTTACCGAGAACGACTTAAGTTATTGTGAGGAAGAGGCTAGAAGATTAAGGAAAGAGGCTCGCTGGATCCAGCTAGATAAACTTGCTTTGAATCTAGAAAAGGCAGTAGGAGATCGTGATCTTCCTGCCAGAGAAGGCTTAAGGCTTAGTCCTAGTGATCTTGAAAATATTGAGGAAGCTAGACGGAAGAGAGATAAAGAAAAAGATAAAACAAAAGAGGCAAGATAAATTTCTACATAAAAAGCAAGTGGTTATTACCTTGCTTTTTTAGTATCATTATTTTTCGGCATCATCGGATCACTCTAAATGTATTATCTTATTAAATGCCTCTATCTTTTCCCTTAATCTAGGGAATTTTTTTACATCAAATTTTTCAACAAAATTAGTTGCTTCGCACCTAGCCAACTTCAACAAATTTACATCCATCAAAGAGGCCATCTTTAAATCAGGCAGACCAGACTGTCGTATCCCACAAACTTCCCCCGGACCTCTTATTTGTAGGTCCTTTTCTGCCAATTCAAACCCATCATTACAGTTAATCAGAGCCATTAGACGATCATAAGATTTTTGCGACAAAGATTCAGAAAATAGAAAACAATATGACTGATGTTTCCCCCGGCCGACTCTCCCTCTGAACTGATGTAATTGCGCCAAGCCAAATCTTTCTGTTCCTTCTATCATCATTATGGTTGCATTGGGAAAATCTATGCCAACTTCAATTACCGAAGTAGAAACCAGAATATTAATTATATTATTTCTAAATTCTTTCAATATTTTTTCCTTTTCTTCTTTTTTCAATTTTCCGTGCATCATGCCGATTTCTAATTCTGGAAAAACTTCTTTGTTTAATTTCTTATACTCATCTTCAACTGCTTTAATTTCGTCCCAATTATTTTTACCACCCTTTTTTTCACTTGATTCTATTCTTGGGCAAACTACAAAAACCTGCCGTCCCTTTTTTATTCGATCTCTAATAAATTCATAAGCTTTTTCTCGATTATACGGCGCCACTAATTTAGTAATAACGTTTTTTCTATCTTTGGGCATTTCTTTAATCATAGAAATATCTAGATCTCCGTATAAATTTAACGCCAAAGTCCTTGGGATTGGCGTTGCCGTCATAGTTAATAAATGAGGAACTTTTTTAAGCTTATTTATTTTTATTAATTTAGCTCGTTGCTCAACTCCAAAACGGTGCTGCTCATCAACAATTGCCAAGGCTAGATTTTTAAATTTAACATCATCTTGAATTATGGCATGAGTGCCAATTAAAATATCAATTTTACCCTTAACAATATCCCCTAATAATTTTTTCTTAGAATAAGTTTGGTTATCTATTTTATAATCAACGCGAGTTAATAATCCTACTCGCAGGCCCCGAAGTAGTTCATTAATCGTCTTATAGTGCTGTTTAGCCAAAATTTCTGTTGGCGCCATTATTACTGCTTGTTTATCAGCTTTTACAGTTGACAACATTGCCATCATGGCCACCACCGTTTTACCTGATCCCACTTCACCTTCGAGAAGTCAATTCATCGTTTTTTCTTTTTCCAAATCTTGTAAAATTTCCCAAGCAGCAATTTTTTGATCTTTTGTCAATTTAAACGGCAAAGACTCAACGAATTTTTTAATCAATTTTTGCTTGAATTTAATTTGATAAGCCGAATTATCCTGCCATTTTTTCTTTTTTAATAAGTTATTTAACTGTAGTAAAAACAATTCATCAAAAGCTAATCTTAGCCTGGATTTTTTCAAAATTTCTTTACTGTCTGGAAAATGAATCTGTTTTATTGCCTCTGATAAATCTAATAAACTTAGCCTCTTTTTAATTTCATCCGGCAGAAAATCATCAAATTTATTACAATGTTTTAATAATGGTTTTAAAATGAATCTTAGATATTTAGAAGTAATTCCATAAGTTTCAGAATAAATTGGCACAATTCTGCCAGTATGAACGCTGTCTTGCTTATATTTTTCAAAAGCAGGGGAAACCATTGATAGAGAACGATAGCTCATCTCTAATTTGCCGTTTAAAGTTACATAAGTACCCACTCTTAAAAAATTTTTCAAATAAGGCTGGTTAAACCAAACAACCTGTAAAGATCCAGTGCCGTCATCTAACAAAGCTTCGGTGAGCAGCATCCTTTTTCTAGGAGTTCTTTTATTATCAATACTTTTTACAATTCCCTGAATAGTTTGCTTTTCATTAATTTTTAGATCTTTTATCTTGCAAATATTACTAAAGTCTTCGTAACGAACAGGGTAATATAAAATTAGATCTTTAATAGTTTTAAGATCTAATCGTTCTAAGGCTTGTTTGTGCTTTGTATCAAATTTTCGTAATTTATTCAAGGACTTATTTAACATCTGTTATTCTAATTCTTCAGCAATTTTTCTTGCTGCCCCTTCAATATTATTATTTAATTCTCTTAACTCTATATCGCCATATTTTTTTTTCAAAGCTAATTTAATCAGCAAATCACAAAAATCATTATTCTTGGGCAAAATTGGACCATGCAGATATGTGCCGAAAACATTTTTATATCTTGCCCCCTCAAATCCATCTTCATTATTATTTCCAAACCCCTTTAAAATCTTTCCCAGCGGCTCAACTCCATCGCCCAGATAAGTCTTTCCCCAATGATTTTCAAAGCCAACCATTCTTCTATCAGCTACTAAATCAGTTTCAATTAAAACATTTCCAATCATTCGGTCATTACTGGCATGGGTCTTTACATTCAATATTCCAAGCCCCATCAATTTAGATCCATCAAATGCTTTATAATAATGGCCCAGCAATTGATAACCGCCGCAAACAGATAAGATCGCCACACCATTTTCAGCGGCTTTTTTTAATCCCTGTTTGTTTTGTTTCAAATCATCAGAAGCAATCACTTGTTCTTTATCCTGCCCCCCGCCAAAAAGATAAAAATCATATTTTTCAGGATCTATTTTTTCTCCCACTCCTAAATTAACAATATCTGTTTTAATACCACGCCAAAAACATCTCCTGCAAAAAGCAATAACATTGCCACGATCGCCGTAAATATTCATTGTGTTTGGATAAAGATATCCAATAGTTAATTTCATTCCCATGATTCTTTTAAATAACCTTTTTTAGCAATAACCTGACGTAAATTTAGCATAGAAGAATAGGTTGGCAAAATATACAAAGTTTCATTTTTGGTCAATTTAGCTTTAGCCTTTTCCAATAATTTTTCGTAATTTTTCTCTATTATAATTTTATTTATATCCAAGCCGGCATATTTGAATCTTAACTTCAACTCTTCTGCTCTTTTGCCTGATACCCAGACAAAATCAACTATATTTTTTAACTTATCAAAATCAACATCCCAAATCCAAGAGATGTCCCGCCCGTCTGGAATATTGTCATTCAGAGTCAGGATCATTTTTTTCTTGTTTGTGTCACTGTCTAATAATCTAATTACTTCGTTAAATCCGGTCGGATTTTTTACCAACATTAAAATAGCTTCATTGTCTCCCATTCTAAACTTTTCTAATCTGCCAAACGCTGCATCAAATTTTTCAATCCCAGTTTTAATATCATCCTTGGCAATTCCCAAATCGTTACAGCAAGTTATTGCCGCTAAGATGTTATAGATATTATAAAAACCAGGAAGATTAAAATGAACATCTAAATTATTTTCATTAAATTTAACTGACAAATCCAATCCCTTAAATCCATCCAAATTAATATCATCAACCACAACATCTAGTTCTGGTCGCCTTAAATCACACTTGGTACAATAATATTTTCCAATATGAGAATAAAAAAGAGAACTGTATTCTAGGGGCTCTCGACAATTGGGGCAATTTTTCGAGTCAGCTGAATGCGCCATTTTCTTAACGCTATAAGTCTCTGAATTAATCCCATAAAAAACAACCTCTTGTTTTATTCCTTTAGTGACGCTAGTTACCAGAGGATCATCTGCATTTATTATCACCTTGGCTTCGGGAGACAAATCCTTTATGCTTTGCTTCCATAGCTTAGCCAATTTCTCAAGCTCACCATATCGATCTAATTGATCTCTAAACAAATTCATTAAAACAATGATTTTCGGATTAGTTTGTTTAACAATTTTAGGCACCATTGCCTCGTCAACCTCAAGAATGGCCCAGTCTTTATCTAGTTTTCCAGTTAATGAACATTCTGCCAATAAAGCCGAAGTTACTCCTGACAACAAATTTGCTCCAGCCCGATTATGGACGAAACTGAACTTAGCTTCCTGCAAAATGCTTGAAATTAATCTAGTTGTAGTCGTTTTTCCATTCGTTCCAGAAACAACAATTACGCCCTTATTCAATTTCCCAGCTAATTTATTTAAGATCTGTGGATCAACTTTTCTCGCCAAAAGACCCGGCAGGGAAGTGCCTTGGCCTTTATTTAGCATTTTACTAAAAAAAGACGCCAGTTTAGCAACAATAATGGCTAAATATAATCTCATGTCTTAATTGCAAATGAATAATTCTTAATTTTCAAAACTGCCCTTGCGAGGAGTCGAACCTCGATTTCAAGCTCCGCAAGCTAGCGTCCTATCCATTGGACGACAAGGGCATGTTCTACTTTGTCCTCCGAAGTCATCGCGAAGCGATGACGCAGGAGGATCCATTGAACCACGAGGGCTTTTTATAAAAACCCAAAATTAAAAAATCAAAAAGATGATGTTAAACATCATCTTCATTTTACCTCAAAATTCTTTTAAATCAAGTTTTACTATTAAAATCCAACACGTCTTGAGAATTTATCAATTACGCTCTCTTCTTGTGAAACATCTTCGGGTAAATTTTTTAACAACAGTTCCCGTACCTTTAAAGGATTTTGATCCTCCATCTGAATAACAAGATGAGGGAAAAGAGATTGCTGCCTCTTTAGATTTAAAACCTTTAAGTCAGGCGGATTATATAGAATCCAAAATCTCTCTAAATCATCTTCATAAGTATAAAGCAATTCATTAACCTTAACCCCTTTTTTCATAATAGCTACATCTAACATTCTTGGTTTTCTCTGCGTATAAATATAAATTATAACAACTGACAATACGATCAACACAGCAAATAAAAAATTCATTGTCCAAATAGCATAAACTAGCACCGCAGCCGCGACTATATACACAACCACCATCCAGGCCGGACTTCTATCGTATTGAATAGAGTCTCGTGCCTTCCATTGCATTAAAATATCTTCTTTTCTAAGAAATTCTACTGGCTCACCCTTTTGGTCAACCTCCATTGGTTTTGCGGATAATTTTATTGGCATGAATTTTATTTTTTGTTTTAGATATAATAAATTTCTTACTTTCAGAATAACACAAATTATATTATTCTCAAAATGATTATAAAA
>JAUWOX010000066.1 GCA_030611905.1 bacterium | reverse complement strand
ACTCCCGCCTTGCTCTTTAACTGCCCCAAAACTGCTGAAGGCAAAAAACACGAAAACACATTACCCGTACCCTGTACCCACAACGAAAATCCCGATTCTACAGCACGACCCAACCAACTCAACCTACCGACATGCCTGCTTTTAAACACAACCTTCTTCTGCTCATCAACAGGTTCGGCTCTTTTCATTATCTCCTCCTCACACCATAGCTCAACGCCATAGTCGCTTTTTCAAAGAACTAGTCTATAAATATAACATACTATATTACAATATTCAATAGTTTCCCTTTGACAAATATTGTTCTCATATTTTCCTCTTTTCCTTCAACATACTTCTTCACATTCTCCTGTTCTATTGCAATCTTTCTAGCTTCCTCTTCAGAAATTTCAACATCAACTTCCACTGTTGCTCTTACCTTCCCATTTACCTGAATAACTAAATTAATTTTCTCATCTTTAATCTTGCTCTCATCAAGCTCCGGCCACCTTGCCCTGAACACACTTTCTTTATGTCCCAACATTTCCCAAAGCTCCTCACACAAATACGGAGCAAAAGGGGATAGCAATATTAAAAATTTTTCCAAAGCAATAAAATCACATTTTTTATCTTCAAAAGTTCCATCAAATTCCATTTTTCCCCGCCAATCCGGTTTACCATCCTTACCATCAAACTGAACCATTAAATGCGCAATTGCAGTGTTAAATTTTAAATTTTCAATATCTTTCGAAACATTATTTATAGTTCTATGAATCCAAGTTGATTGACCAGAAATATCCTCAAAATCATCTTTGTTATTAATAATTTTACTAACAACTTTTTTCACTCTAGTCATCAAAAATCTCTCAATCCCAACCACTCCTTCATCTCTGAAATCACCACCCTGCTTAAATGGACCAATAAACATTAAATAAGTTCTCAATACATCAGGCCCATATTTTTCAATATATTCATCTGGATTAATCACATTGCCTTTTGACTTCGACATCTTGGCACCATCCTTAATAATTAATCCATGTGCTCTAAATTTTTTAAATGGCTCTTCAAAATCTATCAGGCCCATATCATGAAAAACCATTGTCACAAACCTTGTATATAATAAATGCAAAACAGCATGCTCATGCCCACCAATATACATGTCAACTGGCAACCATTTTTTAGTAATTTCTTTATCAAAAGCTTCGTTTTTATCATCAACGCATGGATAACGAAAAAAATACCAAGCTGAATCCAGAAAAGTATCAGAAACATCAGTCTCTCTCTTTGCTTCGCCACCACATTTTGGACATTTTGTTTTTACAAAATTTTCATCCCGAGCCAAAGGCGATCGTTCAGTCCCATCCGGTAAATAATCATCAGTCTTTGGCAATTTAACTGGCAAATCTTTTTCATCCACCGGCACAGTTCCACATTTTTCGCAATATATAATCGGAATCGGTGGCCCCCAAAATCTTTGTCTGGAAATACACCAATCGCGTAATTTATAATTTACTTTTAATTTCCCACCAACAAATTTAGTTATTTCTTTTTTAGCTTCAGCACTTTTCATGCCACTAAATTCTCCAGAATTCACCAACTTTCCTTCGCCAACATAAGCTCTCTCTTGCATAATTTTATCTAGTTCTTCCTTATCAAATCTCTGACCAATTTCATCTCCAGATTCAACATCAGGATATTTAAAAGTCATAGAACCGCCTGTAGGAATAACAGCTGGGATAATCTTTAAATCAAACTTCCTAGCAAACTCCCAATCTCTCTTATCATGCGCTGGCACAGCCATCACTGCTCCAGTCCCATACCCCTCCAAAACATAATCAGCAATCCAAATCGGAATCTCTTTTTTATTAACTGGATTTATTGCCTTAATGCCTTTTAATTCTACTCCGGTTTTTTCATTAGTTCTTTCTAAATCTGATTTTGCCTTGGCTTTTTTAATATAATCCTCTACCTCGCTCCAATTTTCTATTCCATTCTTTAAAATATCTATATATTTACTTTCCGATGATAAAACCAAATAGGTACAACCAAATAAAGTATCAGGCCGAGTCGTAAAAACAGTCACTGAATTTAGAATTTGGAATTTGTTATCTATTTGTAATTTGGAATTTTTAATTTCAAATTCCAGTTCAGCCCCTTCACTCTTTCCAATCCAATTCTTCTGCGCCAATTTAGTCTTTTCTGACCAATCAATTTTATCTAAATTCTTTAATAATCTACCAGCATATTTTGTTATCTTAAAAAACCACTGACTCATTTCTTTTTTTACAACATCTGTCTTACATCTTTCGCATTTACCAGCCTCCACCTGCTCATCTGAAAGAACAGTTTTACACGACGAACACCAATTTACAGCTGATTTTTTCTTATACGCCAACCCTCTCTTAAACATTTGAATAAAAATCCACTGCGTCCATTTATAATAATCCGAGTCATATGTTTCTAAAGTCTTTGACCAATCATAAGCATTTCCAATCATATGCAATTGTTCATAAAATCTTTTCTGTGTCTTTTTGGCCATTTTGGCTGGATGTATTTTATTTTTAATAGCAAAATTTTCTGAATGTATTCCAAAACCATCCAAGCCAATCGGTTCAAAAACATCATATCCCTTTAATCTCATATACCGGCCATAAATATCTGAACCAGTAAAAGCATACATGTTTCCCACATGCAATCCTTCAGCCGAAGGATAGGGGAACATCATTAGATTATAAAAAGGCTTAGACGCCCCTTTTATATCAACCTGATTCTGCCACTTAGATTCAATTTTCTCAAAATCATCTTTTTTCATAACATTATTATATCAAAAAAACATACTAAAATCAACGACTCAATCTAAAAATTGAGTCGTCTAAATATAATTAATTTGGTAATTCAGGTTTCGGAGCTTTTTTCTTGGGAACTTTCCTCAATGACGGAGGAAGATCCTCTCCTCGCTTCTTTTTCCTTACTGGCATCCTGATTTCCAACTCGGACTCCGATCTTCTTCCGATTGATCCCCGATCCTCTTTTCCTTCCTCTTCTTGACGAGAATGATCAATAACTTTTCCTATCGATTCTTCGTCTTCAGGTCCATAATGTGTAATTTCTACTCCCATAATTTTATTTTAAATTAAACAACTTTACAGAATTATTATAAGTCGCTTTTGCCACTTCGTCAAAACCGATCCCCCGCACTTCAGCTATTTTCTCTGCAACATATTTAACATAAGCGGGTTCATTCCTCTGGCCACGAAACACCTGTGGCGTCAAATATGGACAATCCGTCTCTATCATCATTTTATCAATTGGCATTTTTTTAATAACCTCCCAAACACCTTCCTTTTTCTTGTAAGTAATAGCACCAGTAAAAGAAATATAAAAACCAAGATCCAAAAAAGCTTGTGCCTGCTCCCAATTCCCCAGAAAACAATGCATCACTCCTTTCTTCTTCAACTGATGTAATCGTAAAATCTTCAAAATATCATCATGTGCATTACGCGCATGCACAATCAAAGGCAAATCCAGCTTCTCCGCTATCCCAATTTGAAATTCAAACAACTTTTTTTGTCTTAAACCTGTCTCCCGCTCATCAAAAACAAAATAATCCAAACCACATTCTCCAATCGCCACTACATCACTAGATTTAGCCAACTGCAAAAAACTATTTTTAGAATCATCATCCAATTCTTTCACTTCCTCTGGAAAAACCCCGACGCTAGTATAAATCCCATTATATTTTCCTGCCAATTCGATAGACTGCTCACTGCTCGCAATATTATTACCAATATTAATAATCTTGCTTACACCATTATCAAAAGCGCGCTGGATAACTTCAACGCGGTCTTTGTCGAACTCCTCTGAATCTAGATGCGCGTGCGTGTCGATCATATAATCTAGGTACTTAGTTTCTTAGGTACTTAGTCTATAATTTATTTTGTTCTTTTAACAAACTCATTTTTCTTAAATACCTTATATAACCATTAATACCTTTGACTAAATCAATATATTTATCATTTACAAAAATTGCTATTTTATTTGGCAGCATTCCTTTCTTACTTGCCCGCATTATACCACCTCTCGTTTCTTGCACCTCGCCTCTAGCTATTTGCAATCTATAAATCTTATCACCAAAAGAATATCTTCCATAGCTTTCGGCAATATTATTTGTGACCGAAGAAGACGATCTCCTTAACTGATCAACTGATCTATATACTTCATCTCTTGGAAAAAATTTTGTTACTTTATAAATATAAATTTCTAATCTTTCTGCCAATTTATAAATTTCTAAATCATCCAACCCTCCACTCATAAATTTAACTAACTATTTACAAATCCCTAAGTACCCAAGAAACTAAGTACCCAATCAGCACGTAATGTGAAAAAAACCAACAACTTCCCGTCCCTCTTTCTCTAATTTATTATATTCCTCCACAGCCTTCGAAGTCTCATCTACAAAAAACTCAATCCCTTTTTTCTCTAAAAATTTCTTAACACCATCAGATACTTTCATTTCACCATTGTCACCCGTTCCAATTGCCACATAATCTGTATCATCTCTAATATAATCCTGAATATCAACCATCTTCATATTGTGCTCCTCGTCTGTAAACCACTCCTTAACCAAAACCTCCCCCGGCTTAATTACGACATCGGCTTTATGTTCCTTGCCATCAATTAAAATTAAACCAAATTCATATCTTTCTATCATATATTTAGATTCTAGGAAATAAGACTGGAGTTTTTTTAATCTTTAAACTCAAATCAGCCTTTTTCCATTTTTTAATTTTACTTAAATTATCACCGCTCTCCTTATTCCAAACTTTCAATTGAATTAAAATTCTCTCTGAAATCATCGGCATAAAAGGATAAATCATCCAAGCAATATGCCTAATCATTTCTATCAAATTATATAAAACATAAGCCGCTTTTTCAGTATCATTTTTCAACAATTCCCAAGGCTTTTGACGCGCTATATACTCATTAGCATACCTTATCAAACCCCAAACTGCCTTAAGGCTCTGATCAACTTTAACCTCCTCCATAAATTTTTCATAATTCTTCCATGCGTTTTCAACTAATACAACTATTTCTTTATCTTCCGCAATTTCAATTTTTTTATCCAAACCCAATTGCAAACACATTGCCATTACTCGACTTACCAAATTACCTAATCCATTCGCCAAATCAGAATTATACTGCTGATCAAAATCTTCAGCCTTTATATCCCCATCCTGTCCAAAAGGAAATTGCGATAACATTAAATACCTAGCTCCATCAGCGCCATATTTACTCACTAGTTCGTTGGGATCAATTACATTACCTACAGTTTTACTCATTTTCTGCCCATCTATAGTAGAAAATCCATGAGCAAAAATTTCTTTTGGTAATTTCAGGTCAGCCGCTAGTAAAAGAGCTGGCCAATAAATTGCATGAAATTTAATAATATCTTTAGCCATCAAATGTAAATCCGCTGGCCAAAATCTCTTAAATTTTTTCTCATCACTTCCATATCCAATTCCTGTAATATAATTTTGTAATGCTTCCACCCAAACATAAGTTACTTGCGTTTTATCCCAAGGAAGTGGAATTCCCCATTTAACTTTTTCTCTTGAAACAGAAAAATTTTTCAAATTTTGCTTGAACAAACCAAGCACTTCTGACTTCATATTTACTGGCCGAATTTTAATTTTATCTTTTTCAATCAGTTTTTTTACTTCACCCAAATAATCATCCAACTTAAAAAAATAATTTTTTTCAAAAATCTTCTCCGCTTTTTTCATATGATGAAGACATTTCCCATCAACTAGTTCTTTTTCTGTAATAAAATTTTCACAACCCACACAATACAATCCCTCATATTTATCTTCATAAATAGCTCCGGCCTCTTTCAACTTCAACATAAAATCACTAACACCAATCTTATGCCTCTTTTCCGTCGTTCTAATAAAATCATCGTTGGAAATATTCAAAGCATCCCACAAAGACAAAAAATGCGCCGACATTTCATCGCAAAATTCTTGCGGCTTCTTGCC
>JAUWOX010000096.1 GCA_030611905.1 bacterium | reverse complement strand
AGAATAATCATTGGCGGGCTTTTACAACTCAAGCCATGCGACTTAAAATCCTTTTCCCAAAAAAAGCATCAGAGCTTGATTTGAATGATTCAGCTTGGCAGAAAATGAAAGATGCATTAGAAAATGATCGTCGGCATAATCATTGGCGAGCTTTTGCATATCAAGCCATGCGTCTTAAAATCCTTTTTCCAGACAGAGTATCAGAACTTAATCTAGATTCAGCTTGGCAGGGAATGAAAGATAAGTTAGAAAGTAATCGCAGAAATAATGATTGGTGGGCTTTTGCAACTCAAACCACGCGTCTTAAAATCCTAGCAGCTGACGGGGTAAAAGTGACTGATCAGGGATTAGAGCTTATCATGAGAAAAGAGGATTTTAAACAAACAAAGAAACCACGGCCAGAAAGAAAAAACTTTTGAATCACTAATTTACGCGAATATACCTCGAATTTGCGCTAATACGATTAGCGGTATTAGAGGTAAATTAGCGATAATTCGTGATACAATGGGAATAAGAAAACATTTTGAAAACAAATCACCAGACCAGGATCTCAAATTACAAGATCTGGCGCTTGAAGAAGAACAAAAATCAGAATTTGAATTTGATGCTCGGGAATTTTTTAACGACCAAAAAATAAGACGATCCCTTGAATCCACTAAAACTAATTTTAAAAAAGGACATTTAAACCGTTTTGATGCAGCTGCAAAAATACTTTTTCCAGAAGAATTTGACGCTTTGTCAATCAGTCCCCAGGATATCCAAAAAATCATAGAAGCTATTAATAGCAGCAGGGAAAGATATGAAACTCTTGATTTTGCTCTCCAGGCCTCCGATTTTAAAATGACCTTTCCAAAAGAAAGTAGCCAATTAGCTTTAGATGAAGATGTGCTTGACTATCTAAGAATACGACCACTTTTATTGTGGATGGCAATGTTCAAGACTTTATATCCAGATAAATTCTCTGAAGAAATAACCATATATAAGGATGAATTTGTAGAAGAGCATCTAGGTAAATGTGATAAATCAAGCGTTACATATATAGAGAGCGCCAAAAATTGTAAAATAATTCTTCCAGAAACAACTTTTTCCGCATCTGACATTGAATAAATGAGGAAAACTTTACATAACGTGAGAGACTTCCATGTAAAAATTCATATGGCCGCTTGTCTAAAAGTCGTCATGGCCAAAAATATCAAAATAGCAGAAGACGAATTTAAAATAATTATGCCGAAATCAAAAAAATCTTTTAAGCCAGAAAAAAAACCGCGACCAGAAAGAAAACAATTTTAAATCCAAATTATGTCAAAAAACTTTTCTCTAAAAATCTTAGCTGTAATATGCGCAATGCTTTTGTGGGTTTTTGTTATTAACGAAGGCTTCCGTATTGATTATTTGGATACTGAAATTCCTATTCAAGCCAAAAATTTGTCAGAAGATTTAATGGTCGTTAATGACCTAGGTTCGGTCAAGCTCAAACTTCGCGCTCCTCAAGATATTTGGCAGCAGAAAAATATTGCCCAGCACATTGAGGCTTATGTTGATTTAAAATACTATGATCGGGGAGAATATAATCTCGATATCCAAGTTGCTACTAATGATCCGAAAATTCAAATAATCGAGCAAGAGCCACAAACAGTTGATGTTATTGTAGCTCCGGCAATATCTATGGAAAAAGATGTGGAATTAGAGACTAGCGGCGAGTTAAAAGAAGGTTACCGGGCCGATGATCCAGAATTTTCACAAGAGGATGTTAAGATTGAAGGGCCACAGCAAATTCTTGATCAAGTCGATAAAATAGTTGCCCCTGTTGAATTTAACGATGAAATGTCCGAGATCAAAACAACAGTCAGGCTTGAAGCTCGTGATTCCAATAATAAAATAATTGAAAAAGTCAAAATCAATCCCGAAGAAATTGAAGTAACTATTCCAGTAGAAAAAGAAGAGAATGAAAAGACAGTCGGAGTTAAAGCCAATATAATCAATAGTCCTCCTGGCAATTCTTCTATACAAAAAATCGAAGTTATTCCTTCAACAATAACCATTAAAGGCAAATCAGAAGATTTAGAAGATATTAATAATATCAAAACCGACTCAATTGACGCTTCGATTTTAACCGATGATATTAATATCAAAACTGTCGGTCTTGATTTACCTAAAGATATCGAAATAGAAGGAAATAATACCGCAGAAGTCAAAATTTATCTGTCTCAAGAAAAGGTCCGCAAATCATTCCAGGGAATTATCAGATACAAAAATCTAGCCGATAATTTAAAAGTGGCTGGAATAATGCCATCCAGAGTAAACTTGACAATAGAAGGTCCCTCTGCTAAAATAGATAAGCTATCTGAACAAGATATTTATATCGAATTTGATCTATCAGGAAAAAGAGAAGGAACACATGAATTTATTGTTCGTCCTGAAAGCATTATTTCTCCAGAAGGAATCGTGATCAAGAGCGTTGAAACGGGAGGTGTAAAAATTATCATTGAAAACTAGGTACTTAGTTTCCTAGCTACTTAGGGAATCGTTTTGCACAGAACCCCAAGAAACTAAGAAACTAAGAAACTAATAACTAGCATGCTAATACCAACAGTTATCGAAAAATCACAATTTGGCGAACGCGCCTACGATATCTATTCAAGACTTCTTAAGGAAAGAATTATTTTTTTAGGTGGTCCAATTGATGATAATTTGGCCAATACTGTTATTGCCCAAATGTTATTTCTAGAATCTGAAGATAAAAATAAGGATATAAAGCTTTACATCAATACTCCCGGCGGATCAGTTAGCGCTGGTATGGCAATTTATGATACAATGCAGTATATCAAGCCAGATGTTTCAACTATTTGCGTTGGAATGGCCGCCTCCATGGGGGCCACTCTTCTAGGCGCTGGAGAGAAAGGAAAAAGATTAACTCTTCCCAATTCTGAAATAATGCTTCATCAAGTCATGGGCGGTGCCAAGGGACAAGCGTCTGATATTGAGATCACAGCCAAACAGATCTTGAAAATAAAAGATCGTATTAATAAAATTATAGCCAAGCACACTGGTCAAAAAATAACAAAAGTTGAGAAAGATACTGATCGAGATTTTTATATGTCAGCTGAAGATGCTAAAAAATACGGTATTGTAGATCAGATTATAAAATAATAAAACAAAATGAAAAAATTAACTGCTATTATCAAATCTATTCCAGCCGTAATTATTGGATTTATTTCCGGCATATTTTTATTCGGCGTTTTAGGACTTCTTTGGAGAAGGAAAAGAAAAAAGAAATAAATTGCATAAAAGACAAACCGTTCTAAGGGCGGTTTTTTTGGTGTTTTAACGGCTACTATCGTCGATAATAGCCGTTAAAATTTGTACTTCTAGGCTTTGATAAGCCCAAAGAACCAAAATAGCTTAAATAAGCCAATTTTTTATATTTAGGCCTTTTCTATTATCTATTAGCTATTTTCAATTAGTTATTTCCCCTTGCAAGAAGAATCTATTATGTTATACTAAACATTGCTAAAGACAATACATTTTTAGCCTCAAAAATTAATTTTTCACATCTGTAGCTTGCTGAACTTAACTCAAATCAAACTCGCTATTCTATTATGCCATCAACTGACAAATTACTTTATTTAAGCACAAAATTGGTTAAAACAACCAAGTCACAGTACTAGCGATAAGCACTTTTTGAAACTAAACAAAAGTTATTCACAGCTTATGGATGTGATGTATTGAAATGAATAATTTATTATTAATCATTATTCCAGCCGCAACTCTCATAGCAGGATTAGCTGCTGGCTACATTATCAGACGTTTTGTTGCCAAAAATCAACAAGACTCCGTTGAAGCTAAGGCTGAAGCCGTAATCAGCCAAGCAAAAACAAAACAAAAAGAAATTTTATTAGAAACCAAAACACAGGCTCTTGAAACCAAAGAAGTCGCTGAAAAAGAACAGCGTCAAGGTCGAGCTAAGCTTTTGGATTTTCAGCAAAAATTGACTAAAAGAGAAGAAATTCTAAATCAAAAATTAGAGTCAATTTCTAACAAAGAAATCCAATTAGAAAAAGGCAATAAAACAATACAAAAGACAAAACAAGATCTAACCGCAATACGAAGAAAGCAAATGGCTACCTTGGAAAAAGTTGCTTCATTATCTCGTGAGAGAGCCAAAGAAGTTCTTTTGGAAATGGTTGAAAAAGACCAGGAAGACCGCGTTCTTAGAATAGTCAAGAGAGCAGAAGATCGCGCCAAAGAAGAGGCAGACACCAAAGCAAGAAATATTATTTCTCAAGCCATTGATAAATATGCCAGATCGCAGGCATCTGAATCAACTGCCACTACAGTTTCTTTGCCCTCTGACGAAATGAAGGGCCGTATTATTGGACGCGAAGGAAGAAATATTAAAAGAATAGAAGAGCTTTGCGGCATAGAAATTGTTGTTGACGATACTCCAGAAGCAATTGTCATCTCTGGTTTTAGTCCTATTCGGAGACATGTGGCCAAAAGAACTTTGGAAAAACTAATTCAAGATGGTCGTATTCATCCAGCTAAAATTGAGG
>JAUWOX010000141.1 GCA_030611905.1 bacterium | reverse complement strand
GCAAAATGCTTCCGGCTGCTTGCCCGCCTTTTCAGCCGACTGCGCCACTTTGGCTCCATGCTCATCGGTACCAGTCAAAAAATAGACATCTTTTCCTTTCATCCTGTGCCACCTCGCCAAAACATCAGCTGCTACAGTAGTATAAGCATGGCCTAAATGCGGCTTGTCATTAACATAATATATTGGAGTTGTAATATAATACTTTTTATTCATAAATTAACTAAAAAATTATTTTACAATAACTACGAATTCCCCTTTCTCCTTAATCTCGTCAATAATTTCAGAAATCTTCCCCCGATAAACTGTTTCAAATTTCTTTGTCATTTCCCGACAAACACATATTTCTCGATCTCCTAAATATTCCAAAAAATCCCGTAAAGACTTTTTTACTCGATAAGGTGATTCATAAAATACTATCACTCTTTTCTCGTTTTGCAAAGACTTAAATAAAGTCTGCCGTCCTTTCTTTTTCGGCAAAAAACCCAAAAACAAAAAGTTATTCGCCAAAAAACCACAAATCGCCAAAGCCGCACCCAAAGCATTCGGGCCAGGAATAGTCAAAACTTCAATACCCTCATCATAAGCCCTCGCTACCAAAACACTCCCTGGATCATCAATATCAGGCGTCCCTGCATCAGAAACCAGCGCCACATCCTTATCATTTTTCAACTGCTCAATGATATAATCAACTTTTGTAATCTTACTGTGCTGATGATAAGAAACTAAAGGCTTTGTTATCTCATATCTTTCTAATAATCTTTTACTAACTCTCGTATCTTCACAAGCAATCAAATCAACGCTCTTTAAAACTTCCAAGGCTCTCAAAGTAATGTCCTTTAAATTTCCAATTGGCGTTGCTACTACAAATAAAATTCCCATAATTTTAAAAATTATCAGTACAAATTAGCATCAAAATTAATGCCAATC
The DNA here is from genome assembly GCA_030611905.1 of bacterium. Lineage (GTDB taxonomy): Bacteria > Patescibacteriota > JABMPQ01 > JABMPQ01 > JAQVVF01 > JAUWOX01. The sequence goes on along the minus strand of JAUWOX010000141.1, from coordinate 2,183 downwards.
AACCTCTGTCTATTTTTTTCTTCTGAGGCGGTACCTTACAAACCCTCTTCTGCAAATTACCAACGTCTTCCTTTCTAACATCCTCTACATCAACCTCGCCTGATTTACAAATCTCCTTCTCTAACTTCTCCTTATCTTTTTTATCTCGTTCCTCAAAAAGATCTTTTAAAAACACTGAAATTGCCGTGGCTACTGGTATTGCTACAATTGCTCCCAAAATCCCAGCCAACTGTACCGCCACCAAAATCACTAAAATGATTACTAGAGGATTCAATCCCACCACTCTCTGCATTATCTTTGGAACCAAGATATGATTTTCCAACTGCTGAATAACAAAATATAAAGCTATCACTATCAAAGCCAAAACCGGTGATTGAGTAAACGCTATCAAAACTGCCGGAATTGCCGCTACAATCGGTCCAATATATGGCACAAGCTCTAATAGAGCAGCTAAAATAGCCAATACTAAGGCATACTCCACTCCTAACAAAGACAACCCAATAAAGACAAAAACACCAACTACCAAACCCAAAAATAATTGACCCCGAAGCCACTTACCAATCTTTTTTTGCACTCTCCCTACTAAATCATCGGCATAAGGACGATGCCTGGTCGGCACCAAAGATCTAATAAACTTCTTAAAACTATTTTCTTCAACAATAAAATAAAATGCTAAAACAAAAATAATAACAACTGAAACAAATCCACCAAACACACTCGCTGCCCATCCATATATACTCGATGCTGCACTGCCGATCCTATCATCCAGAGAATCAACAATCTCCCGCGCTTTCTCCATGCTCTGTTCTTGCGAATAACCAGTGAGTTCGGCTACCTTTTCAAACAAATTTTCCATATAACCAGGCAAAACATCAATCAATTGCTGAATTTGATCAATCAACGGCGGAACCAACAAATAAACCACCATAGCTATTACTCCAATCAAAATTAAAAACAAAAACAACGAACTTACTGCCCGAGGAATTTTTTTCTTCTGCAACCAATCAATTAATGGATCCAAGCCAGAAGCTAATATAATAGCTACGCACATCAATAACAAAATTTCCCGCACTGCATATAAAAACAAAAATAATAGAATTATTAAAACTACCTTTAAGAAAGTCGCATACGAAACATCGAAAACGACTTTACGACTTAATACATCTTTCATAACTTATATATTTAAATTTTTTAGAAATACACTCTTGTCTTTAAACGGCCCGATCACCGCCAAATTCAATTTATTATTAACAAAAATATCCTGCGCCACATCCTGCAAATCATCAACTGTCACGGCATCAATCTTTTCAAACTTGGTCTTCACGTCTTCGATTTTATTTTTCAAAATTTCCTGCAAAGAATAAAACATAGCCTTTTCATCAGAAGACTCAAGCCCAATCAGAGTTTTTCCTTTTACAAATTCCTTGGCCTTGTATAATTCCTTTTCAGGAACCCTTTCATCTCTTATCTTCTTAAACTGCTCTAGTGTTACCTGCACTGCTTCTTTGGCCTGATCATTTCTAACACCTGCCTGCATCACTAGATAACCAGAATCGGTATACAAATCAGCTGTTGCCCGAACATAATATGCCAACCCCCTCTTCTCCCGGATTTCAGTAAACAACCTAGAACTCATACTTCCCCCTAAAATAATGCTTAACAATTGCAAAGCATGCCTTTTTTTAGAATACATATCATAAGCTCGTACTCCCAAACACAAATGCGTTTGATCAGTTTTCTTTGTATATAATAAAATATCGGACTTATCCTGCTTTTCAATAACTTTCTTCTTTTCAATTGATTCTCCCTGCAAAAACTTATCTAAATATTTTTCAACCAAATCCTTGCTATCCTTTTCTGAAATATTTCCAGCCATACAAACCACCGCATTTTTAGATAAATATAATTTCTTAAAATAATCCAAGAATTTTTGGCGGTCAGCTCCCGTCACTGCCTCTTTTGTCCCGATTGTTAAACGCCCCGCCGGCTGATCTCCATACAATAATTTTTCAAACAATTCCCCCACATAAGCCATTGGATTATCCTGATACATATTCATTTCTTCAATAATCACGCCTCTTTCTTTCTCAATTTCTTTTTCATCAAATTTAGAATTTAATAAAATATCTGAAACAAAATCTACTGCTCGCTCTTTATGTCTTGCTGCCACTTTTGCATAATAT
>JAUWOX010000125.1 GCA_030611905.1 bacterium | reverse complement strand
AAAGGCTGGAGAAGAGGCTGGGCTCGATATTTGAAGACATAAGTAAATTGATAAAAAAGTATAAGCCAGATATTTTGGCTTGTGAGGAGTTGTTTTTTTTTAAAAATGCCAAGACCGTAATGAGCGTTTCGCATGCAAGGGGAGTAGTGTTGCTGGCAGGGCAAAGGGCAGGGCTTGCAATTCGTGAGTATACGCCTTTGCAGGTCAAGCAGGCGCTAACTGGTTATGGCCGGGCAGACAAGAGACAAATTCAAGAGATGGTTAAGCTTTTACTGGGGCTGGAGGAGGCGCCGAGGCCTGATGATGCTGCTGATGCAGTGGCGGTGGCTATGTGTTGCCTCAACAGTCTAGGTGGAGCTAAGTAGTTTATTCAATTTTTATTTAATATAGGAAATCATGACAAGAGAAGAGAAGAGCATGATCCATCGCCCTGGATCTGACGATGGACATAAAAGAGAGTCTGTTGCGATAGAGCTGGATGGTTTTCCGGATAGTATTCAAGAGCTTTATCAGGTTTTGCCAAATGAGATTAAAGAAAAAATTTTTTCGGGAGGGGGGCTTGAGGAGGACGGCCAGAGAGACAAGAAGAGGTCTTTGGAAGAAGTTATTGCTTGCTTAAAGAGAGAGCAGCGCGAAGAATTCGCTAGTGAGTGCTTGTCCGAATTATTTGGGGGAGGGTCAAGGAATGACTTTAAAAGAGCTTTTGATAGAGAGGGAGTTGATGTTGGCGCAGAAGTTACAAAGTTTCTGGATATGACTTGGGGTAATAGAGGAAAAGGGAAAGACGACGTGGAGATTTTTAATCAGGGTTATTTTGATGATTTCTTTGAGCAACGAGAGGTGATTGTGCAAGAAATTCGACAGCTACAAGCGAAAATAGACGCCTTGAAGGCAAGCGCAGAGAAAACGAAAAGGCAAAGAAGACTAACCGAGAAAAAAAAGAGGGGAGTGCATAAGTCGGAATGGGAAGAAATGCCTGCCCTGAAAGAAAGGTTGCACGTGCTTGATCGAGAAAACGAGAGTCTGAGTTATTTTTCTTCTCCAGAGTTTAGAGCAAGTCATGAGAAAGAGTGGACTTATGCTTTAGCGGTAATTGCCGAATATTTGGAGCCTGATGAATTGGCAGTGGTAGTGTTGGAGTCTATGGATCGCTGTGTCACTTTTTATGACAAAAGAAAGGTGGCCAGAGGAGAGAAAAGGTGGCGTAGAGCTTCTTCAGAAAGGGAGATTGGAGAGGCACGGGAGTTTATGGAAAAATTTGATAGTGCTTTTGAGGAATGGCAGGAGGCGCATGAAGGGGATGGCAGCCTGAAAAGCCCAAAAAAAGCAAGTGATCAGATAAGGCAGCAAAAAATGATTGATTATTTTCAAAATCTTTACGGTTCATATAAAAGAGGGAAAGAAAGAGGTAGGACAGATGATGATATGTTGATGAATGTGCGGCAGATGGAAGTGACTTTAAATCTTTTGGGTAAAATAAATAAGCAGTCGGGCGCTTGACAGATTGTTTGAAATAGTGATGGTTTTCTGTTATATTAATGATGGAGGGATTATTAGTTTTATATTATGAAAAAAATAATTTTTTGTTTGGTTCTAATCTTGGGTTGTTTCGGTTTAACATTTTTTTGTTTGGCGCAGGAAAAAGAGAATAATAACGAGGAGATTGCTGTTAAGGAGCTGAAATCTGTGGCAGGGGAAAATAAGAATGTAGCCGTTAATAAACGAATTGTTTTTGATGGGACAAAGTCGATTAATCCAAGGGAGGCTGTTGGGTTAAGGTATTATTGGGATTTTGGAGACGGACACACTGCAGAAGGACAGGAGGTAATTCATAGTTATGGTCAGCCAGGTGAGTATAATGTGGTCTTGATAGTTGATAATGGCTATGAGCGGGACAGGGATGAGCTAGCAGTAAATGTTTACAAAGATTTGATTTTATTGGTGGCTGATAATACGCCGACTAGTGATGATATTAAGGGGCTGAAGAAGTATGCAGCTCGTGAACAAGTATTATTAGTAACTTTGGTATATAGGGCGGGTGATGCAGATTATATTGTGGAAGGTGAATTGACTAAGGCCTTGCTGGAGGATCGAGAGGATGTTCAAGCCGCAGATATTATTATGTTGTGGACTGCTGGGAGTCGAGGTCTCAATGTAATGTCAAAATTTGCGCAATCAGTGGATAATTTGGCTGATTTTGATATGAGTCATAAGGCAGTCGCAAGTATTGGCAAGAGCGCTAAAGCTAATGCTAGGATTGCTCAATCTACTTTTGATGTTTTAAGACCGGAATATATTATGTTGTTGAAGACTAATGCCGTGCAGACTGTGATTGAGGCCAAGATGTCAGGAAATTTGATAAAACTGGTTAGAGAGAAGGGGTTGGAGCATACTTTGATCGGAATCCATTCCGAAAGAGCTGTGGCTAAGCTGGGAATTACAAATTTTTTGAGTTATTCAATAAATTATTTAATTAATAAGGGGGTGGCAATAGACAACATCTTTTTATTGTTGATGTTGCCGATAATTGCCACTTTGATTGCTTTTTTGAGGCAGATATTGGGAATTAAGACTTTTGGTATCTATACGCCGACTATTATTACTTTGTCGTTTATTGCTACTGGTTTAAAATACGGACTGTCTATTTTCTTGATCATTCTTGCGGTGGCGACGTTGTTGAGATTTTTGTTAAGAAAATTTAAATTACTTTATTTGCCTAGGATGGCAATTGTTTTAACTATTTTGGCTTTAGTATTGTTGTTTTTATTTATTGTGGGAGCGTATTTTAATAAGACTGGGATGATAGGCTTGTCTATTTTGCCAATTTTGGTTTTAATTATTTTAGTAGAAAAATTTGTTTCAGTTCAGATAGAGAAGGGTGGATTCACGGCCATATTGTTGTCGGTTGAGACGATCTTGGTGTCAGTGATTTGTTATTGGGTGGTTAATTGGGAATGGTTTAAAACATTAATTTTGTCATATCCAGAGTTGGTGTTGTTGACATTAGTGGTTAATATTATTTTAGGTCGGTGGACGGGTTTGAGATTATCAGAGTATTTTAGGTTTAGAAGGTTGAGAGCTAAAAAAACATGAAGGTTGAAGAATATAAGAACTGGTTTTTGGGTTCTTTAGTTTTTAAGTTATAATATGAAGACAAGCGATATACTTGGCATGAATGAGCGTAATTTGCGCTATATTCGTGTCTATAACAAGCGAGAGGATATTCGCGTGGTAGATGATAAGTTGGCAACGAAGCAGTTATTAAAGAAAACTGGCATTGCGACTCCACGGGTTTATGGAATTATTAGAAGAGCAAAGGAGGTTAAGTCTTTTGATTGGAATAAACTGCCAATTAATTTTGTAGTGAAGCCTAAAAGGGGATTTGGTGGTGAAGGCGTGATGGTGCTAAGGGCGTCTAAGAAGAAGAAAGAGTTTTTAAAAGATCCTATTTCTAAGAGAGTTTGGTTAAAAACAGATGAAGCTGAGATTTCTTTCGATAGCTTGAAGTCTCACATCTATGACATTATCGATGGAAAGTTTTCTTTGTCAGGTGTTCC
>JAUWOX010000135.1 GCA_030611905.1 bacterium | reverse complement strand
ATTTAAAATTAAATATTAAAATTACAAATCAAAATTCAAATCTCGCCACTTCGGCAAATAGGCGGGTCTATCAGTTTCAGCATTAAGGCATAGCAATAGAACGAAGGCATATTTGATTTTTGGATTGTGATTTTTATTTTTTATTTTTGAATTTTAGTTTTGTTTTAATATACCAATTTTCAATATCGGAAAAGCGATCCGATGGTGTAAAAATAAATTTTAGATTTTGACCTTTTATTTTATTAGTTTGGCCGTATAAATATGTTGGGCTATAAAGAGATATGGCGGGAACTTCTTCAGTGATGATTTCTTGGAATTTTTTATAACTCTTTTTTCTTTCTTTAGGTCGTCCTTCTTGTCGGGCTGCTTCTAATAATTTATCTATACTGGTTCTTTTGATAGATGTTAAGTTAAGACCAGGATCTTTGTTTTGGGAAGAATGCCAGAATGGATACGGATCTGGATCATGACCTAGTAGTTGACCGTAAAGCAAGGCTTGGTATTTTCTTGGACGAATGTATGCTGATTGAAGTTCGGTGGGTTCAATAGCTTCAATGTGTATTTTTGCGCCAATTTCTTGCCAATTTTCTTTTATTATTTCGGCAATTTGTATAAATTCAGGTTCGTTAATTATGGTTAGGGTTAATTCTAGTTTGGTATTTTCAAGCCAGAGGGTTTTATTTTTTTTAGTCCAGCCAGCTTTCTTTAGAATTTTTTTAGCTTTTTGAGGATCATAATTATATTTTTTTATATCAGGATAATATTCAGGGAAATTTGATAAGATGGGGGAGTCGATAACAATGGCTTGTTCATTTAGAGCTTCTTTAATAATTCTCTCTTTGTCTGTGGCGTGGGCTAGGGCTTTGCGGACTGGTTTGTATTGAGTGGCTTCATTTCTATTGGTGTTGAAAAAAATTGAGTAATAATGAGGTAGTTTAAGATTTAGTAGGTTAATTTTCTTTTTAATATTATCTTGTTCTTCGATTGGAATATAGCCAATGCCTTGGATTTGTTTTTTATTGTAGGCCTTAATTAATTCTGGATAATCATTAAAGAATTCAAAGGCAATTTCATCAATATATGATTTTTTATCATAATAGTTTTCAAATTTTTCTAAGGTATAAGAAATTATTGCGCCAGTTGTTTTATCTTTTTTGTATTCTTTGAATTTGAATGGTCCGCATCCTGTTGGAACAAGATTTTGTTCAGCTAATGAGGCATTTTTAGGAGGGATGTTTTCCCAGATGTGTTTAGGAATGATTCCAAAAATAGTATTTTCAGTTAAAAACGGAGTGTATTTTGTTTTGTTTAGAGTAAATTTGACGGTGTAGTCGTCGATTTTTTCTGCGATGACGCCTTCGAAATTGATTTGCAGGGGGCTTTGATACTCAGGGTTTTTTATAGTTTGAACAGTGAAGACAATGTCATCAGCAGTTAACGGTTTGTCGTCATGCCATTTGATACTCTCTTTGAGATGAAAGATGTAATTTTGTTTGTCTTTTGAGATTTCATATGATTCTGCAATGTCGGGAACTAGTTCTTGATTTGAATTGTATTTCATGAGTCCTCTGAAAACTAAGCGGGTAATATCGCTATCGACGTCGTTTGCTGATGAAAAGACTGGATTAATAAATTTTGGTTTACCAACAATTCCTTCTGTATATTGACCGCCATTTTTGGGTATAGGTTCAAGAAATTTTGGATATCCAAAATATATTAAAAATCCCAAACAGACAACAATAATGCCGAGTAGGGCATAAATTGTTTTTCTTTCTATTTTATTTAAAATCTTAGGAAGATGTTTGAGTTTTCTAAAATTGAATTTTTTTGGTTTTTTGTCCCCCTGTTGTTTAGTCATTAGATGATTAGAGGAATAAATTGATCAAGGCTGTTGCAAGAAATAAAACAGCCAAGACGATTGTAGAGATAAATATTGTTTTTTCTGCTCCTCTTTTAGTGCGGTATACATTGCCTTCGCCGCCAAAAGCACTGCCAAGGCCGACTCCTTTATTTTGGATGAGAACCGCGACCATTAGAAGAATTGAAATAACGATTTGGATTATATTTAACGTCAGTGACATGGAATTATATTGTTATATTGCTTCTGTTTCATTGTTGATTTTAGCATTATTTTTTGTGCTTGACAACGCTTTTTATTTATTGGCTTTATAAAGATAAAAAACGCCTATTTAGCACTTTATTTATTTTTGAGGTTTTTTAGAGCATTTCTTCTAAGGTTACATTCATTAAGCCATCATCGCCTGGGCCGGCTATTTTTTTGAAATGGTCATAACGAAGATCGATTGTGATAGGCCAACTAAATCCTCCGGTGTCATCTATTACTACTTCGATGCTTTTTCCGTTGTTGGCATTAGTGACTCGGACTTTAGTTCCTCGGGGAAAGAGGTTGCAGGCGGCAATGGTTGGTCCATAATAATAGGTTGCTTGGCCGCCAGAAATTACTTGGCCCGTGGGTCTTTTTTTAGTGCCTTGAACAATTATTTTGTTCTGTGGTTTTAAAGTTGTTTTTTTAGAAATTAATTTTTTGTTTATTTCTTGGTCATTTTCTAGTATAATTTCATAGGTTTTTTCAAAGATACCATTTTGACCATTTTGGGTGATTTCTTTTTCGTCTTCGTACAAATTATCTGAATATTTAATTATTGCTTCGTAGACAACTTCTTCCTGAACTGTTTCGGTTTTGTTGGTAACGCGGATGATTTCGATTTTTCCATTGTCCTGGATTTTTGAATTTTTACTAGGGATTGTATAATCGTCTTGATTTAATTTAATTCCAGCGGCAGATAGTATTTTATTTGTTTTTTTAAATCTAGTTTTTATAGTGCGGATTTGATTATCAACAGAGATAGTAATTGAATTAGCACGGATAATAGTGATAGTATCGTTATTGCTAAGTTGGTCTTCTAGATTAGGGGTGATTTTGTCTTTTTTGCCAATTTTAATTTTTTGTTCGTCGAGGATGTTTTTTACTTTATTTTTATTGGTAATTATTTCTTTTTCTTTGTTATTATCAATAATGGTTATGGCATAACGGCGGTCTAGTTCGACAAATAGAAGAGTATAGTTATGTAGATTAGTATCTAAGTCTGGTGAAATTTGATCGTTTTCAGAAAGGATAATATTTTGTTCTTCTAGGGCTTGTTCGAGAGCGTCTTTTTCTGTTGTAAACTCTTTTTTCTCATTTTTATCTTTAAGAATTATATTAGTTGATTTTTGAGCATTAAAAGAGTCGGCATTAATTAAGCTGGCGGAGAGATTGTTTTTATTAGTTGTGAAGATGATGCCAGAAATTAGAACAATAACAAAAATTGAACTCAAGACGATCAGTCGTAATTTTTTATTATTTTTTATTTTCATATAATTAAGTTAGTGAAGTTTATATTAG
>JAUWOX010000117.1 GCA_030611905.1 bacterium | reverse complement strand
GTCCGTCTTCTCTCTTTTCTCTAATTTTATGCTTAATAATTTCGATATACCGTCATGACCCATAGTCACGCCATATAAAGTATCAGCACATTTCATTGTTTCACGATTATGAGTCACAACAATAAACTGAGATTTTTTGGCCGCATCTTCAATAATTTTTGCGTATCTAGACGTATTAGATTCATCTAAGGCAGCATCAACCTCATCTAAAACAATAAATGGAGAAGGATTGTTAAAAATTATTGCCAATATTAGAGCAATTGAAGTCAACGCCCTTTCTCCCCCGGAAAGCATTGTCAAATCGCGCAGTCTTTTACCTGGTGGCGTTGCTTTTATATCAATATACAATTCTTGTGATAATTTAGTTTCTTGATCGCGTTCTTCGTTTAATACTTCCATTTTGGGTTTATATTTAGATAATTCAGCTCTTCCGCCGGCAAATAAAATTTTGAAATATTTTTGGAATTGTTCATTGATTTTTTTAAAAGACAAATTAAATCTTTCATTTATAGTCGCATCTAATTTAACGATAATAGATTTCAATGATCTAATTGCGCCCTCTAGGTCATTTTTTTGTGAAGTCAAAAAATTGTATCTTTTATCGACTTGTTCAAATTCAGCTATTACATCGGAATCAATTTCTCCAATAGCCATTTTTTGTTTTTTCAATCTGTCCATCTTTATCTTCAATGTCTCTTCATTATCAATCTTTTCAGGCTGTTTCTCGAATTTTCCAATCAAATTACTGACTCCGTCTTTTCCAAAACAATCTGTCATCTCTTCTAATAATAATTTTTTTCCTGTTTCAAACCCCGCCTTCTTTATTTCAACTCCTTTGGACTCATCGCGAATTTGATTTAATAAATCCTGTTCTTTTCTATACTGCTCCTCCATGTCAATAAATTTAGCGCGCCTTTTCTGTTCTAACTTAATATCATCGCTTAAGTCTTTTTGAATAGCTATAATATTCTGGCTGGTATTCTTTAACGTTTCATTTAATGCTCTCCCCTCCCTCTCTAATTTATCTAAAATAATTTGCTTATCTTTTTTAGAATTAATTTTCAATTCACTCCTTAATCCAGTAATTTGATCCTTTTTAGGATTTAATTGGTGTATTGCTGATTTTTCTTTTGTTTCCAGAACTGCGATTTTAACCTTAATGCTATTAATCTTTGCTATAATTCCATCTCGCAAATTAAATGCCTTGTTCAAATTATGTTGAATTTCAGACAGCTGTTTTTGAATATTGCTGCTTTCTAATTTTGCTGCCTCTTTAATCTTTGAAAGAATTTTTTCCATTTCGAAATGCAAATCAAAAATATTATTTTTTAATTTTTCCAGCTCTGTTAAATGATGACAATCATTTATTTTTTCAAGCAGATCAGACTCATTTTTAAACAAAAGATCTAAATCTTTTTCCACCTCTTTAAAAGACAATGAAGGCGCTAAAATTCCTGACTTTAATTTTGATAATTTTTCTTGATTCGTTTTGATCTGCGCTAAGATATTAGACTGTTCTTTGGTTCTTTCTGCTAATTTTTTTTCAAACTCCTGCTTTTCTGTTTCAAAATCCTTAATTTCAAGAGTTAGCTTCGTTATTTCTTCTTCCAGCAGATTAATTTTGTCTCCTAGGCTCAATGACGTATCACGATCTTTCATTGCCTGGCTTTTACCCGATAAAATAACTATTTGCTCTCCCAATCTATTTTTCTTTTCGAATAGATCATTCAATTCATCTTGTTTTTGCTTTTTCCTCTTCAGATCGTATTCTAAATTTTCATTATCTAGCTCTTTTCTTAATTTATTAACATTCGAAATAATTTCTGCTTCTTTAGTATCAAATTTCTTCAATTCAACACGGCTTTCTTCAAAACTAATCGCTAACTTATTCCAGCAATGATTAAAATATGATTCTGATATTTTCTTTAATTCATGCTCCACCTCTTCTTTCTTTTGCGCTTTATTAGCCTGCCGTTTCAATGATTTCAATCTTGGTTCGATTTCATTCAATAGATCGGCAACACGTGTCAAATTATTCTTAGTTCGTTCTAATTTATTTAAGCTCGAATTTCGTTTTATCTGGTATTGTTTTACCCCAGCTGCCTCCTCAAATAACTCCTTTCTCTCTTTTGGTCCGGCCTTTAAAAAAGCATCAATCATTCCCTGTCCGATTACAGAATAAGTTTTTTGTCCGAAGCCAGTTTTCGCCAACAGTTCTTTGATATCAAACAATCTAGCCTTGTTCTTATTAATATAATATTCGCTTTCACCATTTCTGAATAATTTACGAGCAATGACCACTTCAGAATAATCAATCGGCATAGCATGGTCGGTATTATCTAAATGCATTGAAACTTGAGCCATACCCATTCTCGGTTTACTCTTCGAACCAGCAAAAATAATATCCTGGCTTTTTTTGCCCCTCAACGTTTTCATGCTCTGTTCTCCCATAACCCATCTAATCGCCTCTGTAAAATTAGACTTACCGCTTCCATTAGGTCCCACTATTGCTGTCACTCCAGGCGAAAACTCCAAAGTGGTCTTTGGCGCGAATGATTTAAAACCCTGAATTTCTAGTTTCTTTAAATACATTATTATTTCAAAATAATCAAATCGTGTAATTGATTATTAGTTATTGATTATTGGCTATTTATTTACCATTGGTTATTCACTACTTAATATACCAGAACTTATCATTCTTGACAATCTGTGCATAATTCATTTAAACGGCTACTATCGACGATAATAGCCGTTCAAATTACTAGATTATCCCTTATCTAGGCCCTAATCTCAAAAAGGGCTTATTTAAAGCAAAAAATCCGCCTGAACGGACTTATCGATTAAAACTGTCAACTTGCAACTTAAAGCTAAAATATAATACTACCAATAAATATGCAGATCATTACCATGGCCACTACGAATTTTACCAGCGTCCCAGACACAAATCCCAAAAACACTCCAGTTCCAGTACTCAACGCCTTTTTTAAATCTTGTGAATCAATTAATTCTCCAATTATTGCTCCAATCAACGGCCCAACAATAAATCCAAAAACATTGCCAGTAAGTAATCCTACCACCATTCCAATTCCAGCGCCCCAGAGCGCTTTTTTTGACGCTTTAAAGGCTTTCGCCCCTATCATCTGCGCCACATAATCAACTAATGAAATTATAATAGTTAATAAAACTAAAAACCCAAAAGTCCAGCCAGACATATGCTCAAATTTATCCCAAGCCGCATAAACAAAAATCCCCGCCAAAATAAGCGGAGCACCAGGCAACATGGGCAAAAATACGCCGATTAGACCGGCCAATATCAAAACCACTATCAAAAGAATTATTAATATTGTGAGAAATATTTCCACTTTAAATATCTAATTACTAATAACTAATTCCTGCCTGCCGGCAGGCAGGTCTAATCAATTTCTAATGCGCAAAAATTTGTAATTAGACATTGACTAGTAATTAGAAATTAGACATTAGTAATTTATTTTTTCCATTCTTCTTTTTCCAGCGCATCTGTAGCTGCACTAACCTGCGCCTCTTGCTTAGAAGCGCCCTTGCCTTCCCCTATCAGCTTGTCTTCCAAATAAACTCCTATTCTAAAATGCTTAGCGTGATCTGGTCCCCACTCTTTTATTACCTGATAAGTTGGAGTTATCTTCATGAAATCCTGAATTTCCTCCTGCAATTTACTCTTAGAGTCAATATACGATTTTTCCTTTAAAATTTTGGGCAGTTCGCTTAAAATCTGATCTTCAATAAG
>JAUWOX010000032.1 GCA_030611905.1 bacterium | reverse complement strand
GATGATTTTTAAAATGCTAAAATCTAGGAAAAATGGACCGTATCCTGTGAATCTTGCAAAAAAAGAACAAAGAGATGAATCAACAAAAATATGATTATCTGAAGACATGGCTAGGATGTGTTTTATATAATGCGAATACAGTTTTGGATTACGAGCAAAGAGTAGCGTAAACCCGGCCGAAATCACGAGCACGACTACTCCGGAGATTATGGGCTTGATTTGCTTTCTTAACGCAAAAATAATAAAAAGAATTCCACCAATGGGTTTTGCAATTACAGCTAGTGCGGCTGGAATCCCTGCCCAGACATTATTTCGCGTCCTTTTCAAGAGATAAAACGTGAGACATATCAAAAAGAATAAGAATATACTGTTATTGCCAATCCTTAGGTTTGTAAATGAGCTATATGAAAAAATAGAAGTGTATGCCGCCAAGATAATTAAAATGTACTTTTTGGTAGTGCTTTTTATATTGAGAGCGCCGACAATTAAAAACGACGACAGGATAAGAAAAATATTGTTTAAAACGAGCCAGAAAATTACTGCGTGTTCATATTTTAACGAGCTTAATGGATAAAACAAAATAGCAAAATCGGGAGCAGCCGTATAGGAATTCATTATGCCGTTAAAAATTTCATTTGACTCTGAAACACCAAGCGTTTTTGCCATTTCTGCTGAGTATTCTAGATCATAGGGGCTTCCTCCCTGTTCTAAAACATTCGAAGCAGTGTAATAGAGATCAAAATCAGCCCATTTATGAGAATCGATAACTGAAAGATCTATTCTTATTAAAAAAAAGATTCCCAGCGCAAGCAGGATGATAAATAGTATATGCGGAATATATTTTTTTATTTTGTTATCTATAATTATTCTCGTGCTTTTGCTCATTTATAACTATCTTGATTTTTTTCTTAAAAATTCTTGTCCCTCTCTCCGTAATCAATTTTTGACTCGTTATCAAAATATCTACCTTTCTCTTTTTCATTTTCTTGATAACTTTTTTCAATCAATTTAGCATTATCTTCGCTAAAACGTTTTCTCGCATATCCCTGGCAATTGTTAGATAGTTCTCTTAATTTTTCATAATTTGCGTGCCAATAGTTAATTCTTTTGGCAAACTCATCCGCAGTTGGCGGATCCACCAGTTCTCCTACTTTTGAATTAATGATTTCCGGCAAACAGCCCTTGTTGCTGGCGATTACTGGTGTGCCGCAGAGCATTGCTTCTAAATTTACTCTTGCAAAGCCTTCATTGTATTGTGATGGAACTGCTAGAATATCGGCAGCTGTATAATACAAATTCAGTATAGAGTAATCAACTTTGCCGACATAAATAATATTTGCCTCTAGTTTGCGTTGTCCAACTATTTCTAAAAAATCCTTGCGCGTTCCCGTGACAATAAATGCAAAATTAATATCTTTATTTATTTTTTTCGCCGCTTCAATCAATACGTGCGCTCCTTTGATTTTGATCAGTCTGCCAACAAAAAGCACTACAAATTTATTTTGCCAGCCCACTTTTTTCTTACACATTTCTTTATCAAGCGGTCTAAATTTATCTTGATTCGCCCAATATGTAAAAATTTCTATCTTTTTTTGATCCAGCCCATATGGCAGTAATTCTCGGCGCGCACCTTCAGAAACTACTAATATTTTATCGAAGGAACCCAAAATCCAACTAAATATTTTGCCCAATAGGGGTTTTTTATCAAGGTCATAGACCGTATGTATACTAGCTACGGTGCGTACTTTGAAAAACAAGGCGAGTATTTTACCCACTAAGGACGCTATATATCCTTGCGTATGAATGACATCGATTCTCTTTCTGTTTTTCAACAAAAAAAGAAAGCTATGGATAAAAATACCGGGAGATAAATAAAGCCATTCAAGTATTGGATAAGATTCTAGCTTGTTAAACCAATTATATCCAAACCATTTTATTCTATGAATTTCAATATTTTCTCTTTTCTCTAATTTTTTTCCACTTGTTTTCGTTGTTAATGGCTGATATGTAATTACAAATACTTTGTGATTTTTCTTACATAGATATTCACACAAATCATCAAAATGAGTCTCTACACCACCTACATTAGGAGAAAAAAAAGGCGTCAATAATAATATTTTCTTGTTTTTCATTTTATCGTATTAAGTATTTTATTCCTACTGAACCTCTTAGAAAGTACATTCCCGAGGTTAAAAACGGATGCGATATTAGCTTTCTCCATTTCCCGTTTTCGATAAAGATGCCGACGAAACGATGATGCAGTCCTAATTGCTTTTTTATATCAGGGTCATTCTTCCCCCACTTATCAACGTATTTATCAAAACTTTGAATATAATATGATTTTTTATTTAGATATCCTTTAAATTCAAAATCGCCTTCATTATGAAAGAGTTGCGAAGTAATTATATCTACCTTGCCATAATTTCGAATTTTTTTATCAAAATCCCAGTCTTCAGGGCCCGACATTGTTTCGTCAAAACCTTTAGTTTCCATGAACGCCCTCTTTTCAATAAATCTGACCGCATCAATGACTGTGCCATCATAAAAACTTCTTTCAAATCTTCTGACTTTATTCCAGTATTTCTCTCCCATAATTGTTTCTGGAATATAAAGAGCTATTGCTTTAGATGTTTTAACTTTGCCCATGCATTCTTCGATAATCTGTGGCGATAGGATCATGTCTGCATCTAGATATAAAATCCATTTACCTCTTGACTGCAAGACTCCAAAATTTCTCTGAGCTGATCTTTCTGGCCCCTTATCAAAAATTAAATTCGTATATCTTTTAGCAATCCCTTTAGTTTTATCAGAAGAATTATTGTCAACAACAATAATTTCGATTTTATTTTGTGGGTATTCTTGCCGTTTAACCGAATTTAAGCAATCGGCAATATGCTTTTCTTCGTTTTTGGTTGTGATAATCACAGAAACTAACGGAAAGTTTGAATTTTTCATTATTTAAAATCAATTAAATGCCCCATGACTTTTCCAGCAGCGCGCCATAGAAATTTTAAATCATTTACGTTCCTGGTACTGCTAATTTTCTTGAAGATAAATCTTGGTGTCATGAAGGCCTTATATAATCCTTGAGTTAATTCTTTGACGTCCTTGGTGGTTAATTCGCTTTTCATTACTTGTTCCCTTTGATCAAATCTGTCATAGTCTGTAAAATTTAATAGATTGTTTTCTTTGCAGTATTTGTACAAAGGAGTGCCGGGATATGGTATAACCACTGTGGCTTGTAAAGTATCAACGTATCCTTTTCGGAATAGATCTTTGGCGAGACAAACTGTTTTTTGGGCATCTTCTTTGGTTTCCCATGGATAGCCAACCATAGCTGTAATATGCGGCTCCAATCCCGCTTCTTTGCATAATTTTAGATTTGGCTCTATTTCTTCAATTTTTAGATTTTTGTTTATTTTATCAAGAGTTTTTTGACTAGCTGATTCTAGGCCAAAGAGAATAAATCTAAAGCCCGCCCTTTTCATTAATTTCCAAGTCTCCGCGTCTTTTATGCCGTTGATTCTCATGTTGCAGCTAAGAGTTACTTTTTTGCTGTACCCCCTACTGATCATTCCTTGGCAAAATTCTTTCAACCAATCGCCTATTGGCAAAGATCCTGAATCTTCCATAATTTCTCTTACACCTAAATCGATCAAATTTCCAACTTCGTCTAGGGCCTTTTTAGCTGACTGAGCCCTGAAGTTCTTGCCAGGAAAAAGCGTTGTCCATGAGCAAAATGTACATCTCCCCCACCAGCAGTCTCTTCCTGTCATCATATATGAACCGGGGGTATATTTAAAATTACCGTTTTTATAAGCATACAATTTCCATCTGACAAGTTTGCGATCAATTATGGGCAGAGTGTTCAAATCATGTTTTGACAAATCAGATGGGCCAGAATTTTTTATCTCTCTGCCCTCTCGCCACCAGATTCCACCCTTCATTTGTTGTCTCTTTGTTAGATGATCGACTAAGCTCAAAAGAAGAAAATCAAAATCTCCGGAAGTGATAACAAAATCAATTTGAGAATTCAGGAATGACTCTTTTGGAAACGCTGTAACATGATCTCCCATTAAGACGACTTTTGCATTGGGTATTTTTTTCTTTAAATCATTAATTATCTGCCAATGTTTTTTTATAACAGGTGTTTTTGTTTCAATCGCAATAATGTCTGGCTTTTCTTCAATGATTTCATCTAGCCATTCTTGATAAGTTTGTTCAGCTGCAATGCCGTCATTCCAGCTAATCTGATGGCCATTCTTAGACAACAAAGTAGCGGCATAAGCTGGAATAACTGGGAAAATATATGTCGGAGAATTGAACCATTGAAACTGTCGGTTTTGTGACAGCAATGGGACGCCTTTATTTGTTTGTATCGGAGGATAGGATATTGAAATTTTCATCGATATTTACTCTTTAATTCTTTTGTAAAAACAAATCCCTGAATAAATTTTAAACCATAGCATAAATGTGTAAAAAGGATATAGTAGAGCGAATTTAGAATAATCAGAGGATTTTTTTCGTATTTTTTTATATCCGAAATAATTTTTATATAACTTAGGAAATAAATAGTCCAGCCAATTATGTATAAACCTAAAAGTATGTTTGAAAAAAGACTGACGATCCCACCTATCACAACAAAAAGAAGAAAAAAACTTGGAATAAAATACATTAATTTGCGAGAAGTCTTGGGGAATTTTTTGGCAAAAAATCCGCGATGCAATCCATAATTACCAACTTGTTTTAAATGCTTTAATAATCCTTGGCGTCGATGATGATAAGCAATTAGTTCTGGGTCGTACAGTATTTTGCCCTCTGTCTTGTTTACTAAGTCTAGACAAAGCTTGGTATCTTCTCCGGGCCAATAGCTGGAATTGAAGCCATTGATTTGTGCGAAATTATCTTTTCTTATGGACAAGTTAACGCTTGGCCAGTCATCGATGCTTTTTTTCTTTCCAGTCGGAACATAGCGTTCGGGATATCCACCAGCTAACTTGCTTAGAAAAACCGCACCGGAAACTTTTTGCCAGAATCCATCATTTTCGGGAGTAATCGCAGGGCCTCCAACAGCTGTAATATTATTGTTGAGAAAATTTTTGTCTAAAATTTCCAAAAAATTATTTTGAGGGAAGGCATCGTCGTCAAGAAAAACTAATATCTCTCCTTGTGCATCTCTAATGGCCATATTTCTTTTCATGGCTGGGCCTCCTGGTCCAGTGGCTATCTGTCTGGCCTTGGGCCATTCTTCTTGATTGCTTTTATCAGGATAAATAAGAATTTCAAAATCGTCTCGTTTGATCTCGGAAATTATTGGCACTGACTCTCTTATATACTCATTGATTTCTTTGACTGGTATTACGAAGCTGTATTTAATCATTTCTAAAGTTTTTCCTTATTTATAATATACATCGGACGGTTGAGTGCTTCGATCTGAATATTGGCAATATACAGCGCCATTAAGCCTAGGCAGCTTAGAACAATTCCGATCAGGAATAGATTGATAGTCGCTAATATTGCTGGGCCTGAAAAATCCTGGATGTTCAAGAGATAATCTGTAATAATCATATAGATGCCAAAAACAGCCGAGCATAGAATTATAAATATTCCTAGATATCCAGCTAGTTTTAGAGGGACCAAGCTAAGCGATACAAAACTAGAAAGTGCTAGCTTGATTAATTTAGTAAAACTGTAGCCCGGTTTGCCGTCTTGTCTATTGCCTGCATCAAAATATATATATGTCTGACGAAAGCCCAGCCAATCGATTAACCCACGCGCCATGCGCTGCCTTTCGGTACATCTGTTAAATTCGTTAATCACCTGCCTGTCTAATAATCTATAGTCTGTGGAATTGGGAATAATCTTTGTGTCTGCAATCCTGCTCATGATTTTATAGAATGACCACGAGCCAATTCTTTTTGATAAAGTATCGCTTTTGTTCTTCTTTCTAACGCCGACTACAACCTTGGCGCCATTTTCCCATTTGGAGATGAAATCTGGAATTAATTTGACTGGATGCTGGAGATCTGCGTCAATAGTAATAGCGGCATTGCCTGAGCAATTATTTAGGCCGGCGGTAAGAGCTACCTCTTTACCAAAGTTGCGGGAAAATTCGATGTATTTAATTCTTGGATCTGAACTGGCTAAATTTTCGATAATTTTCGCGCTCTGGTCGGTACTACCATCATCAATAAAGATTATTTCGTAATCAAATTTATTATTTAAAGCTTTATTCAATTCATTATAAAAAACAGATACGTTCTCTCCTTCGTTATAAACGGGAATAATAATAGAAATTTTTTTTTGCATATCTAAATATTCACTGCCTTTTTATTTCGAAATAAATTGATACCAGCAGTAATTAAAATGCCACTAATTATTATAAATGTTACCATGATTACTTGGAAAAGTGAAGCGTGAAAATATGAAATTAAAATTGGCTGTAGGATTGCGCCGATAATGAGCGGCCAAAGGAATTGAAATCTTTTTATGGAGATCAAATAGAGTATTTCGATATTTAATAGAGCGTAAACTGACATCATTAGAGCCATATAGCCAAGCAGGTCGGCCCCAGATAAGTATTTGGCGCCAAAAAGCAGAGAAATAATAAAATTGGGGAATAAAAAATAAATTATTGATAATAGGACTGAAACAGCAGCAATTACTCCGCAGGAAAATAAAAATAGATTAAGATGATTTTGCTTTTTTTCATAGCGCTCTGTAGCCATGGGAAGTAAAATCATGGCGATTACTCCCGTACCAAAAAAGATGATACGTGCCAGCATCGCTAAGGAACTATATAATCCCCCCTCCTCTGGAGAAAAATAGTGCTTGACCATAAGCAGATCAGTATTGTATAACAACGTTAGGCATAGGGTTGCAAAAAAATATTTACTCAATGTTAGAAGATGCGTTTTAGCAATTTTTAATTTTGGTCTTTTATAATTAATTCTAATCTTGTCTATGTCCCTTATAACAAAATATATTAGAAAAACTCCTATAATGGACGGAAAAACGTAGCCAAGCATAGCACCTGCCGTCGAGAAGCCTAATGCAACCAAGCCAATACCAACAACTAATTTACCGATTGCACCAACTACTGCCAGAATTGCAAAGGCCCTAAATCTTTGCAAGCCCTGCAAAATGGCAGCATAAAAAAATGAGATGAAAGCAAAAATGAAACTTATATCTAAAACAATTACTGGCCCTAATGGAGTTTTCAGAAAAACCGCGATGTTTTTTGAGAAAATCAACAAAACAAGACAAACCAAAAAACCAAACGCAATGCATAGTTTTTCAACATATCGCTTAAAGACCTTTAGCTCTTGCAAGTCATTTCTTGCCTTAAGGCTGGCCACCCTCCTAGTGGTGATTATTACTAGCGTTGTTCCAAACACCCCAATGATAAGAAATATGCTTTCTAGGGCTACAAGATCGCCATATTCTCCCACGCTAAGCAGGCGAGCAATGACGAGATTAAAAACATAATTCAGAACATTAACAATCATCGTACCAACAAATAGAATGGACGCGTTTTTTATAAAAAGGCTTGATTTAATTTGTTGTTTTATTTTTTGAAAATTTGTTTGCATAATCATATAAAATCATTATATACTATACTAATAAGATTTTAAATAGATATGAAAAAAATACTCATTACTGGAGGGGCTGGTTTTATAGGATCTCATCTTTGCGATCTTTTGTTAGAAAAAGGTGACGAAGTCATTTGTGTTGATAATTTTTTTACAGGCCAAAAGAATAATATTTTACATCTGTTGAATAATCATCGGTTTGAGTTAATTCGCCATGATATTACTTGGCCTCTTTATCTTGAAGTTGACCAAATTTATCATCTGGCTTCGCCGGCTGCTCCGATTCATTATCAAAAGGATCCGGTACAAACGACCAAAACTAATGTACTGGGTGCAATAAATATGCTCGGAATGGCCAAAAGACTCGACGTCCCGATCTTACTTGCTTCTACGTCAGAGATTTATGGCGATCCAAAGGAACACCCGCAAAAAGAATCTTATTGGGGAAATGTAAATTGCATTGGACCTAGGTCCTGCTATGATGAAGGAAAAAGGTGCGCCGAAACCTTATTTATGGATTATTGGCGGCAAAACAAGGTTAGAATTAAGATTATAAGAATTTTTAATACTTACGGGCCAAAAATGGCGCTAAATGATGGCCGAGTAGTTTCAAATTTCATTATCCAGGCCTTGCAGAATAAGCCGATTACAATTTATGGCAAGGGATCACAAACTAGATCTTTTTGCTATGTAGATGATTTGGTAAAGGGAATTTATAAAATGATGAATACTGGAAACAGAGTAACTGGCCCTGTTAATCTTGGTAATCCTAATGAATTTACGATTCTACAACTGGCTAAGCAGATTATTAAATTAACAAATTCAAAAAGTAAAATTGTTTTTAAATCTTTACCGCAAGATGATCCAAAACAAAGAAGGCCTAATATCAATTTGGCAAAGCAAATATTAAATTGGAAACCAGAGATAGAATTAAAAGAAGGACTAGAAAAAGCTATCCCGTATTTTCAGAGAGAATTAAGATAATTACTTTAAACCAAAACTAAAAATTGATCTTTGTGATCAGTTTTTTTAATTGATTTTTTTGCTGCTTATTGTATAATGAAGCTGCGAAATTGAAGATCGTTCCTTACAAACAAGGGAAAAACACACAGAGGAGGCCAAAATGCACAAGAAACTTTGGATTCTTTGGATTATAATTCTAACACTAGGATGCAATAAAAGCAGAAATGGTAATCAACGATTGGGTGAATTTGGCAACAAAATCTGCCAAGATGACATTTGCGTTGATGATATTCAAGAACTTGACGGCGACTTTCTAGTCTCCCCCGTTGAAATAGATATGACTGGACAGGATTCTCAAGGAACTATGATTTCCAGCAATACGGTTTTGGTAATATTTTGGGACGGGACTGAATTGGACGAGATCGAAAGAATTATTGAGGAAATAGATGGCAAAATTTCGGCCTATATTTCTGGAGTTAGTGTTTATCAGATAAGATTTGAGTTTGATTCTGCTGAGATGGTAGAAAATAAGATTAGAGATTTGATAATGAAAGATGCAGTTGAATTTGCTGAACGAAATTATTTGCTATTTCCCGAAAATCTAGACATTGAAGCTGCTTTTGGTATTTTGTCTGAATCGTGGGGGTATGAAACGATTCAATTGGCCGAAGCTTATGCTTTTCTAAATGAACAAGGCATCTCTTTAGATAGAGGCGTTAAAGTAGCGGTCTTGGATTGTAGTTTTGATACTGATCATGAAGAATTGCGTGGACAGTTTTTGCCCGGACTAAATTTTGCTGATATGAGTACTGATATTTATGTAATTGGCCCGCATGGCACTGCTGTAAGCAGCGTTATAGCCGGAAGAAATGACGAAATTTTGGCAAGTTATTTCAGCGGAGTTGCCCCTCTGGCCAAAATTATTCCATATATGGTATTTGGTTTAAAGGGCGATGGTTGTTACGGTGTTAATATGGGTACGGTTGCTTTGGCAATGATGTATGCCAAAAAAGAAGGAGCTCAAGTTATTAATATGAGTCTTGGCGGGTATGGTGATTTTGTTGAGAGAGAAACATTGGAAATAGTTGTCAGAAAACTTCATGAAGCCGATATCGTTATCGTTGCCTCAGCAGGCAATAAT
>JAUWOX010000085.1 GCA_030611905.1 bacterium | reverse complement strand
AATTAAATTATTCTACGTTTTTTTATTTTTAATCCCTTTTCGCTTATATTCAAAGTTTGCTTTTTCTCCAACCAGCGCTTCTTGCTTCTCCTTCAGTACAAAACCATTTTTCACCTGCTGAAGCGTCTATCTGTGTAGCATTATAGTATTGCTGACCGGGCACATGATAGATTTTTTCGCCAGTGTTTTGGCTAATATTGCCCTTGATATTACAATCAGAAGACGTTTTGATTGTCTGTTCGGTATTTAACTTTGTTTCTGTATTCGGGGCTGTGTTAGTGCTAGTCTCCGTGCATCCAGCTAGTAATACACCAGCAAGGATGAAAAGACCAACAATCATAATAAGTTTTTTCATATTTTAAAATTATTTTATAAGTAATTGTTTATAGTTTTAATCTCTCCATGTTATTAAATCTTCTGTTATCCAGCCGTAAGCGTTTTTAGTTCTAGTATCGTTAGTATTTATTGCATAGAAAGTTATATCAAGTTCCTCGTTATAATATTTATTAAATGCCCAACCGATAGTTCCGCAAGGAACTCTGCTCCGTAGTTTAACTCCTCCTGCCAAATCAGTGGGCTTATCCCATAAAGCTACTTCATCTCCACCTATGCAGTTTAATATCAAATCTCTATCCATGGTTTCTTTAGATAGCCCGGGATATTTAGGTTTTGATGTAGCCTCTGGCTCTGACTCTGGCTTTGTTTGTGCGGTTGAATTTATGTTTGCTGAAGGCTCAGAAGAACAGCCAGATAAAAATAATCCACCAAATAAAAATAATCCACCAAATAATAAGAATACACCAAATAATAATACACAAATCGTTTTTTTCATGATATTAAATTATTAATTAAATATAAACTTCAATATTCTTTGCCACCAACTCAATTTTTCTTCATTGATAAGCATTTCCCTTTCACCATTGCAAGTATTTTCTGCCCATAAACCACGCTTTGCCTCTCTGGCTTCATTTTCTAGCTTTTTATATTCATCGCTCATGCTAAAAGGATAATTTGTATATGCATAAGAATAGCCGTCTTTAATCATCTTCGCATTAATATTTTCGTTTTGGCTATATATATAACGTAATAGACGATCGTATTTATCAATAGTATCACCAATTGAATCTTCTTCTAATTGAACTTCTCGACCTTCTATAAGAGATTCTAAATAATTTGAAGCTTCTTCGCCGAAACATTGAACTGGTTTTCTAGGATCTTTAGTTTCCGGAGTATCGATGCCAATCAGTCTAATTTTCTCACCTGTAGAGGTTTTGATTGTATCACCGTCAATGACTTCTGAAATTTTAACTGTCTGCCTTTTTTCACTAAATTGTTCATGTAATTTGTCTAAATCTATGAGTCCCGGTTTATTGGGGGTTTCGTCAATAGGATCAAAAATGGGATGTGTACTATTGCACTGCGGATAATAAGGAGCGCAAGTAGAAGATAAAGGAGTGCCATCGCAACATTGACAGCCACAGACTCCGCCATGCCAAGAACAACAGCCTTGTCTAGCTTCTATTAGATAAAGAGGAGCTAAGATCAATGTTGTAAGTAAAAGAACAATAAGAATTATTTTTTTAGCCATAATATTTTGTTTATGGATAATCAACCATCATTTCACCAATACCCTCTTGATATTCAGCATCGCACTCTTTCTCCCAGTCTTCACGATTATCAATAGTTGTATGGTATACCTTTTGTTCCGGGGAAAAGTGATAATAGACTGATTTACCAATAAATTCCCAAAAGATTATAATTACAGTCAAAATTAAAATAATACCGAAAAAGGCATTAAGTAATGATGCATTGGATTTATCGCTGGGAGTACCTGATTCGTGATACATTTCTGGTCCAAATCCCATATATTTAGCTTAATTATTAGACAAATAAGCATAGCATAAGCGGAATATTTTGTCAATGATTTCTATCAAAAAACACAATTATAAAAATTGCGTTATAAACGTAGAAGTAAAGACATAAATTGTCCCAATGCTTCCATCATTAATTTTAGCTTAACATAAATTTATAGCGTTATCAAAAATGCTTGTCAAATGCTCTTGAAATCAAGCCTAGAATGAGTTAAAATAGAGGAAATTACAATTACAATTAAAATAAATTACAATGATAAATATTAATGAACTTTCTATTGATACAGCGGAAAAAATTAAAAATGTTCTCAAAATTGTTTTAGACGCTTATGAACTACAGCCTTTTGGCACGGAAAATTTTTTTGCTCCCGTAAAAGAATTCAGTCAGATCGGGCTAGACCATACGAGAACAATTGACATTATTAATAAAATAGACAAAGAAGAAAATGGAGCTCTGAAATACAAAGGGCTTGAGAATGTTTTAAAATATGGACATACTAAAATTTCCAACCGAGCTCTAAGGCAACAATATTTACAAGAACACCCCCTAGCCATTAAAAACCTCAATAAAATAAAACAACTATACGAAAGAATTACTGAAAAAATAAATACATTTGAATCCCCTCTAGCAAATTTTAGTTCATTATCAAATCAAGATATAGAAAATTTAGAAAAAATATTAGATGTAATATCCTTTCATCTAAGAAATAGACAACCGCCTTTCATTATCTATATTCCATATATAGATTTTCCAAAGGAAATCCAAAGATTTGATATAAATAGATTATTAAAATTATGTGAAGATTATAAAGCAATCGTATTGAAAATCCCAGTAGGAGAAAAACCTGAAGAAAAAGAAGTAGATATAAGAATAGATAATGATAAACGAAAATTCAATGAATTCAAAATGATTATTGAAAAAAAAGCTCAGCAAAGGAATTCTAGGCATAGTAAGATCAAAAAAAACCAAAAAAAGGAGATTGAAAAAAACTTAATTTGCATTAAAAGAATCGCTTTTGACAAAGATAGCAAGGTACTAGGAATTAACAATAATGAAGTGCTTATTTCATTTAGATTCAAGCAAAACAAAGAAGATACCAAGCAGTTTCTAGTTTTCTCTTATCTTTGGGATTACAAGACAACTAAAAAAAGTGGAAACATAGTGAAAAGCGGGAGCTTTATTCCATTGTTAGACTTAAAACAACATAGCGATTGCCTAAGTGATCCGGCAACATCTAAACAGATAGAAAGACTTAATCAAAAATTTAAAGAAAAACGATTACCAATAGAAATAATGCGAGACAATGGAAAATATAACCTCATAATTGATAAGTCCCAAAATCTTACGGACAGCTTCTATACTATTTTCCGACATAAAAAGAAGAATTAGCCTGCAATATTAACCTTAAATAAGCCAAACAAAAATTTATTAGGGACATAAAAAAGATTTGTCCCAAATCAACCACGACATAGATGATAAAGTCAGAGCAGAAATATGCTTTGATTTTTTATTTGCGAAATCAATTGCATAAATTATTAACTAAATTAAAATTATGCAAAAACAACCACAAGACAAAGAATTAACTTGTCTCCCACTTGATGACGCGGATCACTATTTTTATTCATATGATATAGGACTTGTCGCTTGCTTGCTTGATACGTTTGAATTAGCAGGTCTTGATAAAGCTATCAAGGGCAAAGTTTTATTCATTATAAAAAAAGAGAAGGGTCTGGATCAGGCAGTCAAGAATTATTGGGCCTTTAAGGCATCTGTTGACGCACAAAGCTATTTTAATCAGCTTCGGCGCCTAAAGAACCAAATCTTTAGTTCTAACTAAATCTTTGTGCAAATTCCTGATAAACAACTTGTTAAATTTCAGCAACTTTGGAAAAAACGCTTTAATGAAGAAATTACCAAAGAAAAAGCGCTGGAAGAAGGGACTAAATTAATTAATCTAGTTAAAGTTGTTTATCGGCCTATTACGAAAAAGCAATGTCTTGAATATAAAGAGGAATCAAGAGATAAACAAAATTATGATAGACAAACTAAATAAATTTGAGCTAGAAAAAGAATGGCGGAGTTCTCTGCAAAAATTTACCGATAAAGACTTATTAGAGGTTTTTCCAGAGGCTAAGAAAGTAATTCCTTCCAAAATCAAAGAATGGGAGCTAATCAAAAATAGACTGGGAAAAAAGATTGGAGACTCCTTAAGTTCTATTTATTTATTAGAAGCCAATGATTTTTCCGAGTGGTTTGGAGAAGAAGTCATCAGGCAGTATTATTTTCCGGAATTAGAAGAAAGCGAAAAAAATATGACAAGACTTAAGCGCTTAGAAATAATGATAAGTTCCAAAAATAAATATGTTAACAACTTCCAAGAAAAATTAGAAAGAGCTAGAAATTATCCAATCAAAGATATCGCCCAGCAGAAATTGGACCTAAGGCCATCTGGCAGTAATTTCGTAGCGCTTTGTCCTTTTCATAATGAAAAAACTCCCAGCTTTTATCTATATGCTAATAGCGATTCATTCCATTGCTTCGGCTGTCAGGAGCATGGGGATGTTATCAAGTTAACAATGCAATTACATGGCGTTTGCTTTTCAGACGCCATCAAATTATTAAATTAAAATTACTATGACAATTAACAACCAAACGGAAAAGAGATTCAATGAAATTAGAAAAGAAGCAAAAGAAGAAACCGAAAAAAAGACAAGAGAAGTTTCAGCTGAAGTTTTATCGGATAAAACCATTATTGAAATGCTATTCAACATTGAAGAAAATCAGACATATCTTGCAATTTACAAAGATGACAAGGTAAAAATACAACAATCTTTTATATACAAGGAGGAAATACTAAAACCACATAAAGCCGATAAAGATATACTAAAAAATGGTGTTCTGCTTTTTCCATCTGAACCAAAAGAATATAATTCTCAAAAAGAACTCATAAAAGATATACAAAAATTCATTCATAAAT
>JAUWOX010000064.1 GCA_030611905.1 bacterium | reverse complement strand
ATAATCCCATTTTTTCAATAATCGGATTATATTTCTATTTAGTTTTAATTATCATAAAAGAATTTTATTTCCTCTATTCCATCAAGAAGAAACATCTTGTGGAAAAAGAATATTTGAAAATCTATGATACAAAATAATCTTCAAAAATCCATATCTAAAATTATAGAAAGCTGTAAGAAAAACAAAGACATAGACATAAAAGAACTTCGAGAACCTATTAGAGTAATAGGAAATAATAAAATATCCGGAATAGCCTGCGGATATTTTATTAAATTAATAGGTAATTTAAAAGAAAAATACACTGATTATTATGAATACAAAGACATTGAAAATCTAATAAATAATTTTTTTAAAAAACTGATTTTAAATGCAGAAAATAACAATCAAGTAACTAAAAATCTAATAAAATTTATAGATAAAGAAAAAAATGATTGCGAAAACAATAAAATAAGTTTTATAATCCCCATTGATAGTTTAGAAATAGATTTGAAAGAAAAGAAATTGAAAATGGGTTCAGTAAAATTTATTCAAATTAATCAATTAAAAAGTGAATGTAGTAATTTCCGCACATGTCATTTCTTCAAAAATTATAACAAAAAAACTATTTTTGCTAAAATTACCACGAAGGGGACCATTCACAAAGCAAAAAATCAAGCATTAGAATCTATAGAGGAAGCCTTAAATATATTAAAACTATACTTTACAAATATACAAGGAAGAGAGTCTTCTCAAATTGGATTAAAGGGAGAATTAGCAATATACAATCGACATATCCTTATGATCAAAAGTGAAAAAACCTACACTGAATCATTATCCACAGTTGGGGCAGGCTTGCCATCCACATGTATAATTGACAATCGTTACTTAAACGACTTTAAAAAACTAGGTTTTTCTAAAATAATTTCTATTTTAAATAAAAAAGAGGAAAAAAACGAATATGAAAAGTTATTGCTAACAGCAATCCATTGGTATGGAAAGGCCGTGAATACTATTCGCATTGCTGATAGATTTGTTATGTATATTATTGCACTTGAAAGCATTCTTGGCCCAAAAGGTGATTATTATAACTTTAAAACATACACCGCAAATATTTCAGAAAAAGGTGCATTCTTATTAGCAGATTATTGCAATAAAAGAATTGAAGTTCAGAAAACATTAAAACAACTTTACAGTAAAAGAGGAAGTATATCTCATGGTGGAAATTCAAAAATCGATCACAAGGCACATCAAGAATTACAATTCTATACCGCAAATATTATTTTTAAATCAATCAACATATCAAATAAATTTAAAAACAAAAAAGAATTTAACGATTATTTTATGAAATTAGCCCTTACCACTCCCGCGGTACCTAAAATATCCACCCAATCTAAACTAAAAACATTTAGTTGAAAAAGAATACTTGAAAATATTTAAATAATCAGTTATAATATAAACAGCCGAATTCGGATGCCTGCAAATGGCATCCACACCAAGCAGGAGGAATAGCACCTTGATTCACACGAGCACGTTCGTTTCGATCGACGCCATCGCCGCCATCTGAGACTCAATCAGGAGTACCCGAAAAAGGCCAGGAGGATTGGCTAACCTCCATCGATCACACGGCCAGTCCACCCGTATCAAAACAAATAGGACTGGCTCCCACACAAGGGAAAGCGAACACAAAAGGCGACATCACGGGGTGTCGCCTTCTTTTTTTTGCTATAAAACACAGTTTAACGGCTATTATCGTCCATAGTAGCCGTTAAATTAGAGGCTAGATTATTTAAATTAACTCCTGGCTTAAATATCGTAGAAATCACTTTTCCATCCATTTCTTCAGGAATATTCACATTCATACAATTCAGCACAGTCGGCGCAACATCCAAAATACTCAAAGGTCTTAATTCCAGGCCTTTTTTTATTCCCTGGCCATAAGCCATAAAAATACCATCCGGCGTATGATATGAATGAGTATGCGAAGTAGTTTCTCCCCAGATTTCATTATCAAATCTTGATACTGTCAAATTTCTTTTATTCCTCATTGTAAACAAAATATCAGTACCTCTCCCTTTATATTGACCGGAATAAATTTCATTACCCAAAAATACTTTATCAAAAATATATTGGTCATCTTCATCCTTTAAATTTCTTAATTTATTAATAATTTCTTTTTTCAAATCTTCAAATTTTTCTTCGTCAACAATGCCATTAGTCTCTCTATTTCTTAAATTAATATTTATTCCCCATGAATATTTAGATCCCAATTCAGCATAAACTCTAGTTTGCCCCCAATCAATAGTTGTTTTTGAAGAAGCAATGTTCTTCCTAACTACATTCTTTAGCGACCGAGGTATATATTTAGAAACAGAATCGATTAATTTATTTCTATATAATTTCTGTCTATCAAGGCCAACTATGTTTAATAATTTGCCAACTAGGGTCTTTTTTCGTTTTCCTTCACCCTCTTTCAACTGCCGCCATCCTTTTGAAGTTACATCCTTATCATCAGATTTTTTATATTGCAAATATCCCTCATTTTCCAGCCACGCCAGCATATTAAAGGTCTTGTCGTAATCACCAAATCCATGATCTGACATTAAGATCAATGTCGTATCCTTATCCATAAAATTGATCACATCGCCAGTCATTCTATCTAAATCTTGATAAGTCAATTTAACTTTTTCTTTATCTTCCCAAAAATCATGTCCAACAATATCAGAAGAACGATAAACAATCATTGAAAAATCATATTTTTCTTTCAAATAATATTTTTTCCATATATCATGTCGATCAGCATCAACTTTTAACATTGTTTTGAATCTCTCACTCTTAGACTGTTTTCTAAAATCTAAATGCATTGCTCCAATCACGTATTTTTGATCCCTTAATTCTTGTTCAAAATCCATTGGCCAGGCAAAGGTTTTTTCCGGCACAGACAACATGCCAGCCACCATTTTTCCATTAATTTCTTCAGGCGGAAAAGTCATTGGCACATTCCAAACCAAGCATTTCTTACTTTGTTCGCTTAACAATTTCCAAAGACTCTTGGCTTCTACGTCGTTGCTGGTATGAACTTTTCTATCTTTTGGTTCAAACTTATGAGTGGTTAAAAAATGAAAAATACCATGCTTGCCCGGATTCATTCCAGTATAAAAAGACGGCCAAGCCGGCACAGTCAAAAAAGGGATTGTGCTTTTTAAAATGCCGCAAGACCCTTGTTTTAAGATTTTCTT
This sequence comes from bacterium, assembly GCA_030611905.1. GTDB lineage: Bacteria > Patescibacteriota > JABMPQ01 > JABMPQ01 > JAQVVF01 > JAUWOX01. Next base: position 2,997 of record JAUWOX010000064.1, on the reverse strand, counting down.
AAAATTATTCAGCTGAAATTCATCAGCTTTATTTTTTATAACATCAAATGTCGCGCCATCTAAACCTAAAATTATTACTTTTTTCATAATTTAAATTATATCAATTTCTACTTATTTAAAATAGTTAAATATTTACCTGCCACCCTGTTCCAATCATAATATGTCAAATTATATTCAAAAGCCTGTTTTGCCATCAATCTTTTTCTCTCGTCATCATTCAAAAATTTATTAATTTCTTTCACAAATCCTTCAGCATGCATCGGCCGAACCAAGACGCCGTTTTTCCTATGCTTAATCGCATCCTTAATTCCTTCTAGTCCTGCCGCTACAATCGGCAAACCCCAATTGACTGCCTCTATGCCTACGATTCCAAAACCCTCCATATCGCCTTTAATCTTTATATTAGGCATAACAAATACATCAGATCCCAAACAAACTTTACCCAAATCATTATCAGACAAACGGCCTAAGACAAAAACTCTTTCTTGTAATTTATATTTCCTAATATAATACTTTATCCTCGCCATATCGCTACCGCTTCCAATAATCATATAAACTATACTCTCATCTAATTTTGGCATCACATTTTTTACAAACCAAGCCACACCCTTTCTCTTCACCAATCTACCCACTGTTACCAAAATATCTTTATCTTCTACTTTCTTATTAAGAAATTTAGCTAATCTTTTTTTATATACTTTTCTAGATTTTTCGCCACTTCTAACAGATAAAACCTTGTCGGCAAATTTTCCCCCTTTTAAATCAATGCCATTAGGAATAAATACGCATTTGTTTCTCGGCACTCCACGTTTCACACACTCACTAATCGTAGAATTGGAAACGCAAATAACTTTATCTAAGTATTTTAAATGTCTAATTATTATATGCTGATATAAAGGATTAGAATAAGTAACATCTAGGCCATGCGCTGTAATAAAAACAGGTTTCTTTGTTAGTAATTTCAGAAATAAACCAGACAGAGCCATAAACGAATCACAAAAATAAATTAAATCACAATCTTTCGATATAAAAAAACCCTTTATAATAGAGTAGGGGATGAACCAAATTAAATGCCACTGACTCCTTTTCAGAGCAATGACTCTTTTTTTGCAATTTATATTATCAATCAAACCCTTGCTGTATTTTTCCATACCGCCGATTTGAGGAGGATATTTTCGAGTAATAAATAGAACCTTCATGATCTCAAATTTTAAATTATTTCCGAAATTCCATTCTTTTGACCTTATATAAAATTTCTTCTAACATTTTCCTATTCCATCCAATCGCCGAACCCAGCAAGCCCATTACTAAGGTTTGAAAACCAATCATAATCAACGCACCCGATAAAATCAAAGACTGCACATGTCCCTGTCCACCCGAAGTGAAAAAATAATACAAGAATCTTAATATGAAAATAAATCCGATTCCAAATATTACCAAACCAATTAAAGTCATAACCCTCAATGGTTTATAAATCGTAAAAGTCCTGACAATTACCAATAAAGATTTTGTTATATGTTTCGGAATACTTTTAATCAACCGAGATTTACGATTTACTTTTCGCGCCCTAATTGGCACTTCAGCAATCAACATATCATGATCCAATGCCTGAATTAAAGATTCATGAGTATAAGTATGTTTAGACAAAATATTTATTTTCATCGCCGCTTCTTTCGTATAAGCTCTAAAACCAGAAGAAACATCTACTTTATTCGGTAAATCTATAATTTTATGAACGAGATAATTCCCAACCATATTACCATATTTATTCATCCACGGCATGAAATTCAAATCCCTTACGCATCGATTGCCAATCACAATGTCTGCTTTCTTTTCTAAAATCGGAACAATTAAATCGGGAATTCTTGATTGATTATAATGATTATCTGCGTCAGTATTAACGATTATATCAGCGCCATACCAAAGGGCCGCTGTTATACCGTCTTTAAAAGTAATAGCCAATCCTTTATTTTTTTTATGCGATATAACATAATCAGCTCCAGCTTCTTTGGCGACTTGTGCCGTTCTATCTCTAGATCCATCGTCCAACACTAAAATTTCCACCTTGTCAACTCCTTCAATTTGTTTCGGAATTTCTCGAATTACCTGCGCAATATACTTCTCTTCGTCATAAGCGGGAATAGTTATAATCAATTTCATATACTATCATATTTATATTAACATACTTTCGAAAATCTTACTAACATTTATACACTATACAGCAATTATTATATAAATCAAGTCCATATTCAGTTTTTGGCTTAAATAAAGCAAACACCTGAATAAGCTAAAGCTAACGGCTAATTACGTCGTTACTAGCCGTTGATTTAACAATTTTGGCGTTTTTTTAAGTTAAATTTGATTTTCATTCCATCAAAAAAACCGTCCAAAAACGGTAAAAAAATTGACATAATATTTCTACAATACTATACTAAACACACCGAGTAAACCCGCACCTTCAAGACAAGGAGGGAAAAATGGACGAAACTAAAATGCAAAAATTATTAGGGCATCATGTAAAATCTTTACCAGACACTCAAAAACTTTGCCGCGCAATTATTGGACAACTCATCGAATGGCTAGTCTTAAATAAAAAATTTGTTGCTTTAATTCTCGACTCAATCCATCCCGCCTTTCTTCATCATCCACAAGTTGAACAAGATTTGATCGGCGTCTTGTTAGAATTTGGTGCTATTAAATACGGCCTATCTTTTAGAACCAAACAACAAGCTGAAATGATCCGTAATTATCCTCTCCATAACGCAAAATTTATAAGCGTTTTAGTAGGTAGAGGTGATCCAATAGTAGAAAGTTCTGTCCTCAACGAAGACGAAACAAGCTATGTAGAATATTACGCCCTTTCACTTATAATCCGACTCTTGCCTCATCCCCACACATCTGATTAAATCAACTCCTTAAAAACAGGAGTTTTTATTTTTTCAAAAGCAACTGCACTCTCTTTAATTTACCCTTCCTAAAAGATCTAGAAACATAAAA
>JAUWOX010000099.1 GCA_030611905.1 bacterium | reverse complement strand
ATTATTTTAGCCGCTCTTATAATTTTTATTCAATTTCTGCGATACATAGCTCGGTTATATTTACAGAGCTTTGAAATAGAACACCATCTAGCCAAGCCGCAATTTACCGAAAAAAAGCACCATAATCAATTCATTAATTGCTTTAAACATACCTCGGTCTTTAAAGACGCTACTAGAGTAGCTCTCTTTACAATCTTCGGATTATTTAATATAATTCCTTGGATATTACCATTATATTTAATTCTTGAAATTTTTAATACTACAGTTTTTACAATTAAAACATTTAAGAAAATTAATAAGTTTGATAAAAATGGATAAGCAGAAAAAATTAATCATAATCGGTCTAGACGGAATGGGTTGGCCCCTTACAAATCGCCTAATCAAATTAGGCATTTTTTCTAATATAAAAAAAATTATAGAACAGGGGAGTCATGGCATTTTAAAATCAACCTACCCGCCAGTTACTGGTCCTGCTTGGACATCCTTTGCAACAGGGACTAAATCTTCCAAACATAAATGCTATGAATTTATAATCCCAGATGACGACTTGACTAGTTTCCATCCAATTTCAGCCAAAGACATTCATGGCCAAACATTCTACGAAATCCTAAATCAAAATCACAAAAAATCAATTCTCATCAATCTTCCTAATTCATACCCGCCTCGAACCGATAATCCAACCATCACATCTTTGATGACCAGGGGCAAAAACTTTGTTTTCCCAGAAGATCTAAAACAAAAATATCCCAAATTAAAAAAATACCGCTTAGTGCCAAATGAAAAACTCAATACCCGCAACAAACACAAAGAATATTTTGAAGATATTTACAATTTAGAGCAAGATAGATTTGAAGCAGCCAAAGATTTATTTAAAAAAGAATCATGGGATTGTTTCTTCTATCTTTTCTCCGGTACTGACTGGATCCAGCACCTCAAGCATCACAAATTAATAAAAGCCAATAAAAATGACAAATTATTCCGATATTTCAAATATGTAGACTCCTGTTTTGGCTGGCTGCTAGAAAATATGCCCGAAGACGCCAATTTGCTAATAATGTCCGACCATGGTTTCAAAAATTATAAAGGTGTCTTTAATCTTAATAAATGGTTATACGACGAAGGATATTTAAAAACAAAAATTGTCCCAGATGAACAATATGTTGCCATGACAACAAGATCAAGAAGCAGAGAAAAACAAGAGAAAAAGGGAATAGTGATAAAGCTAAATAATAAAAATTTCAAATTTTTCCAAAAATTTCCAATCCTAGGCCAAGGACTCTTCTTTACGCTTAATAAACTAAAAAAAATCCTACCGATAGTTTACCGAGAAAATGAAAAGCTAGACATAACGAAAACAAAAGCCTGTCTTCCAAATTGTGCTTACTTTGGCTGTATTTACATCAATGACAAAGCTCGCTTCAAAAACGGCATAGTTGATCCCGAAGAAAAACAACAGCTTAAATTAGAAATTAAACAAAAATTAGAAAAATTAAATAAAGAAAAAAGATTCGCCAAGAAGATATTCTTACGCGAAGAACTTTACCCTAGAGCAGATCAAAACGCCAAATCACCAGACATTTACTTCGAGCTTGATGATTATTATATAGACCGAAAACTTGTTGTTTCCAGCATGATTGTCAAAACTCAATTTCGCAACAAGCATCATATGAACGGAATTATAATAGGCTATGGACCAGATATTAAAAAAAATACCCCAATAAAAAATGCTCAAATCTACGATTTAACGCCGACTATTTTGAAATTATTTGATATTCAGTCAGATCAAAAATTTGACGGGAAAACTCTTGACTTTTTAGAAAATAAGTCTAAACTTAAATAAACGATCCCAGCTACCAAAAGGAGGAGAAGATGTCCTTACTCTGCGACGAAACCAAACAAGCAATTATGTTTGGCGAAGAATTAATGGTTGGAACAAGACAAGATGTACCTTTCTACTCTGCCTTAAGCTCAAGAGCCATCGATAAAATACCAGAAAACGAAAGACGCCAAACTCCTTGTCAAGCAGGCGAGCATGGAATTGACATCCATGCAGCACATTCAACAGAAGGCCCTGATGGCGCTTATTGCCTCAAGACACTCGCGTTAGGCGAATTTGTCTTCTCAATAGCGCTTTCAACGGCTAAAACACATCTCCCCGAACATTCTAAAAGATACCTTCAACCAAACTAAAAAGCCCTTCTGGGCTTCTTTTTTTACAAGAACTAATTATTCAATTGCCGATTTGTCCACCTTGAACACTTTAACTGTACCAGTCTTATCTGTATATTCAAACACTTCATCTAAAAAATCAGCTTCGCGCATTTTATCTTGATAATTCCAATCAATCTCATTCTTAGCCTCAAAATATCCTAATACCTTTTTTCCAGCATAGACATAGTCAATATCATTTTCTTTATAAAAATTCTCAGAAATAGGGGATTCGGGATCAAAAATCCAAGCACATCCTTTTTGCTGACCTGGACAATCACTTCCATCAATAACTTTCCGCCCAGTCAAAATGTTTACATAGCTACCCCAGCCTCGCAATGCTAAAGTTTTTGGATAAACCAAAATAGTTTCACCGACACAAACATTTTTATCAATCCAGGCAATAGCTTTTAAATCAGGCTCTTGCAAACGAACACGAGTGTTATATTGAACCGACTTAATAATAAAACTAGGAATTGCTATTACAATCATTAGTACCAAAATAACTCTGATAAACAGGCTTTTCCATTTCGAAAATCGTTCACAACTTATGACAAAAAAGAAAGCGATTATTATTATTAAAGGATAAACCAAATCCAAAGCAAAACGATAGGGAAGTATAAAAAATTCATATTTAGAGCCAATTAAAATCGCTAAAGCCCAACTAATCACAATTATTTTCGCCGATATTTGATTCTTAAACCGTAAAAAGAAAGGCAAAGAAATTAACGCTAAAACACAAATAATAATAGTCAAAAAGTTCTCGTAAGAAAACCATGGAATTGCAGAATGAATTAAGCCTTGAGCAGAATCAACTATTTCTTCTTGGCCAACCAAACTGTCAACTTCAGTACCAAGCCTATTAAATATAAAATTTAAATAAGAATCATGAGTTAATGGCACAACTAAAATCAACAATACTAAAGCAAAAACAAAATAGTTCTTAAAAAAAACATTAAACTTGCCAAAAAATCGTTCAGCAAAATTATATTTACATAGTAATTTAAAAATTAAGGCCAATACAAAAACCAAGCCCAGAGTTAGCACTGCATAAGCCGTTGACAAAGAGTGAGTCAAAAATACTCCGGCAAAAAACAAAACAGCTAATGATATTTTTCTCCAATCCAGTTCTTTCTTTTTAAGTAAGTCCGGTAAAACTGATAATCCAAACAAAAACATAGTTAAGCCCGCAAACAAATTCAAATAGGTTCCTAGAGAAAAAGCAAAATCTGGCTGCTTGCCCAAAAACATTAATAAAACAATTGCCAAAATCGCCAGAGCTTCGTTTTTAAACAGTCTCTTTGCCACATAATACAAGGCAAAATAAGATAAAATAAAAAACAAAGGAACAATATATAAAGTCGCTGAAACAATATTTCCCGTAGTAAGAAAGGTCAATTCGCTAAGTAAGACATGAAATAACGGTGGATCCAGGGATCCTTTCCACGCCTGCGTATAACCATTTTCCATAATACTCTGCGCTTGAGTCATATGTCTTGTCGGATCATCACCAGATGGTACTGGGTAATCAAATTTAAAAATTCCATAATAATAATGAAATAAAAGTAGAACTAACAAAATAAGTAAAATCAACACGCCTTTATTTGCCTTCAACCACTTAATTAAATCAAATCTTTCGGAACCTAAAATAGAAAATATCTTTTCTTTCTTTTTAATTTTAGTAATGATCAAAATTGCCAAACCAGCAACGATCAAAATCATTATTTCAACAAAACATGTCAACGCAGTTATCTTAATTCCAACCTTACTTAGCAAAAATGCAAATAGGGGAGACATCACTGCCGATAACCCAAAAGATAAAATAATTCGTTCTGTCCAGCTTAATTTATTTTTCAGCGTCCTATCAGCGTCCACATCAGCGTTCGTATCAGCGCTAGAATCAGCGCTTGTATAAAATACATAGCTCCAAACCAAGCCAGGTATAAACAATACAAAAATAGTGCCAAAAACAACCTGAAAAGACTCAAGTAGCGTGAATTTCATAGACAAAATCAAGGAAACAGCAATTAATCCCAAAATAATCAATACTAAATTTCTAACCAAATCTTTTTTCATTTATTTTTAGGCTTAAAAACCCAGACAATACCAGCAATTAATCCAATTATTAAAAACCACTTACTATCAAAATATCTTTCGTCAATTATAAAATCAGATAGAGAATTCCACCAAAATAAAACTACGTACATTACCGCACAAATGATAAATACAAAACCAGTCAAATTGGTAGTATAATTCCAAATTTTCATAAATTTATTTTGCA
>JAUWOX010000158.1 GCA_030611905.1 bacterium | reverse complement strand
GACCAAACTTTGGGAGAGATCTTTTCATCTCAGATTATCGAAACCCTCCTTTTGAGGGGAGAGTATCAGGTAGTGGAAAGAGAGCGATTGCTCCTTGCTTTAGAGGAGCTTCAAATGAGCAGTACCTCTTTGGTGGATGAGGCCACCCGACTTCAATTGGGCAAACTCCTTGGGGCCCGGGTGATGATTCTGGGTGGTTTTATTATTATCGAGGACACCATGCGTTTTGATCTTCGATTGGTGGAAGTGGAAACAGGAAAAGTGTTAAAAGCTGTTCAAAAGACCTCTACACAAGGGGATTTAATGGAGAGTATCGAGACAGTCAAAGAAGCGGTTATTGCCTTACTTTTTTCTGAGTAAAAAGGGTTATCAACTTAAGCCGGAACGTATTGTTGGATTTTTTATTCTCTCGCCAAGGGGCAAAGCACGCAAAGACAGTTTTCATTCATATTCCTGGTGATTTTTGTGACTTTGCGAGATTCATTTTCTTGTTTTCATTTTCATTTATGCGGCTCATCAGCTTATCAGCTTAATTTAATTTAGGGGGGAGCAAAAAACCGTCACATCATTGGTGGGTATCATTTTAAAATGCCTTTTCTTGAAACTGGAGAAATAACCGTTTGGGCTATAAAATAATACTCATCAATGGAAGACTATGGATATTTACTGATAATAATTAAAAAATATTATTTTAATCCAAGAATCTTTTTTTGACAAAAGCCGGGTGCTCTCACTTCAAAAAGTGGCTGACCAGGATTTTTTATTGCAAGTTCTAGAGAAGCGGCAGCACGTTGACGCTGATAGCCTACTCGGAGAACGTTTTGAAGATGTTCAGTTGATATTGGTTTTCCTAAAAGATAACGCGTACCATTTTTAAACTGCCCTTTGTTTTTACTCCACCATTGAAGTATCAACTCAGGATCAGGCCAGGGAAGATCTTCATCGGAATCCATTTCCACATCCTCATCTTCTGGATTCTCGGTGGGACCGGCTTCAAATCCTTCCGGCCATTCCCCTTCAAGGTCCTCGTAAGCGATATCTACGCCCGTAATCATTGAGAAGGCTTCGCCTGCAACACGTGCCAGTTCTGGAAGAGACATAAATTCGATTAATAGTGGAATATTGCTTGGGTTACCAACAATTCCCATTCCTTTAGCTGCATGAAGTATTAATTCTGAATTCCCCAATAATTCTTTTAACCAACCTTCTGCTGTTTTCATATCCAGATGTCTGAAAATAATCTGTAACGCTTTTTCTTGATTTTTTTTATTCCCCAAAAAAGATTTTAACATTTCAATTGCATACATATCGCCAAACAACGCGGCAGACCAACATGCATCAACACGACATTCGGCCACTTCAGACCGGATATGCTTTTGTATAATTGGCAATAAATCGATGCGGCCAAGCTCGCCAACCGCCCGCAGTGCGCGAGCTTTTAAAAATTGATTCTCATCATCAATTCCTTTTAGAAGAAAATGCCCTGGATCTTTTCGTTGGATTGCAGCTCCAGATATCCCAATAAAACGTAAAATTGCAGATTTAGAGGCAAGAAATCGTTGTATATAATGTTCAACGTGTTTTAAATCCAACCAGCCTAGGGCACTTACAAATCCGCGTAACAATTCTCTATTTTCATTAACCGTTTTGAGGACCACATCTATACGGTCTTCTATTTCATTTTCTAAAGCTAGCACTGCCAAGGAAAAAACCTCACCTGGTTCCTCTGCAGCCAATGCTTGCTTACAAATCTCCCAACCCTCATCACCAGCTATACGCAAACCATCCAAGTGAGCTTCAAGACGATTGTCTAAATGAGCAAGATCATTTAAATAATAATGCGGTTCGCGAACAGCAGCATCACGCTGCAGCCAAAGAAAAGCAGCCTCCTCAGCATGTTGTTCGATAATGATAGGAATTGCACCAATTGCACCCATAACAATATTATTTATTTTATTTCTTTGCTAGTGTCATCTTATTTTAAGAATATTTTTTCTAACACAAAATAAATTCAATAACTTGAAAGTAAAAATTTTTTATATCGATTACAAATAGATATCTTTCTATTAAAGGTATCTTTCAGCAACTTTTCAGAATATTTTTAAGAAAAATTCAATAGGTACTTCTGACATTCATTTTTCTTCATTGCTTGTGAGCATGACTCTAAAACAGCGGCGGTGAAAACCTCGTCTGGTTTTTTCCAACTTAATTCGTCTTTGCAAATTTGCCAGTCTTCTTCAGCACTAATTCTTAATCCATCAATCTCAACTTTGACGCGGTTGTTTAATTTTGCCAAATCCGACATGGAATAGTGAGGCTTCTTCTCTGCCGAATCACATTGAAGCCAAAGGAAAGAGGCTTCTTCTGTGCGTCGATTGATGATATTTTGAATTATCATAAGTTTTGCTGTCTTTATTAGAAATTTTGTTATAAGGGTCAAACGATTTTTGTCCACGTTTTGCCATCGAAAGACATGATGTCGTATTCACCATTGGACCACATGACCCCATTCGCGGCACTCAATTGGTAGCAGCTTTTGGGAGAATCGTCTCCGAAGTTCACTGGCTCAAGATCTTCACCCTTCAACTGATAAACGGCGTGCATTGTCGACACGTATAGTTGTCCCTCAAACCACTCGAGATCCCATATATCATTTATCGTTGCCTCGTGGTTGATAATCTCCCAATTGGCTCCACTTCCTCGAATCAGGACCCCTTCGTGACCCGCTATGTAAAC
>JAUWOX010000170.1 GCA_030611905.1 bacterium | reverse complement strand
ATATTCTTCTGAATTCAGCCAGCCAATTTTTGGTGTTAGATTATTTTTCCAGCAGGCGTGTTTGATTGCTTCGATAATTGTTACATAAACATCAGACAGGACATAATCGCCGGTATTAAAATATTTTCCTACTATACCGATTTTAACAGTTGGGTTTTTTCTTTTGGCTTTTTGTACGATTTTTTTCCAATTTGTTAAATTAGTTTTCTTTTTAGGAAGATTCAGTTTTTCTATTAATCTTTCGACAATGTTTTGTTTTTGGAAATTGAGGGGTACCTGATAGATGTTGTCAACATCTGGGGCTGAAATAATATCTCTTTTGTCGATCATATTACAAAAAATTGCTAATCTTTCTAAGCGTGGTTTGTCGAGTGTTCTTTCGCCTCTACAAATAAGTAGATCAGCTTGGATGCCTGTTTCATTTAGTGTTCTTGAGGCATATTGAGTTGGTTTGGTTTTCATTTCGCCTAGGATTTTAGGTATTGGTAGAAAACTGACTAAAGCAATGGCAACATCTTGAGGATTTTTATATTTGAGCATGCGGGCTGCTTCAAGAAATAGAATATTTTGATATTCTCCGACCGTGCCGCCTATTTCAATGATGACGATTTCGGCGTCATTTTTTTTAACGGCTTGGTTGATTTGATTTATTATTTCTAGGGGGACATGTGGCACTACTTCAACGCATTTGCCATCAAATTTTAGATTTCTTTCTTTGGCGATTAATGATTGATAGATTTGTCCGGTAGTTGTATAATTGGCGCTTGTTAGATTTGTATTCAAAAATCTTTCATAATTGCCAATGTCCTGATCGGTTTCTACGCCGTCCTCGGTAACAAAAACTTCGCCATGTTCGGTTGGATTCATTGTTCCCGCATCAACATTAACATAGGCGTCAATTTTCATATTTGTGACTTTGAAACCAGTGTTTTTGAGTAATCGGGCGATTGATGCGGCGGCAATACCTTTTCCTAATCCTGAAATTACGCCTCCGGTTATAAATATATATTTTGTTTTCATAATATAAAATTAATTAAATAAAAAGTAGCGGTGTTAAGCCGCTAGTTTTTTTATTTTTTGATGACTTGGAGTTTTATGTCGGCGGTTATTTCTGGAGCAAATTTTAATTTTATCTGGTAGTTCCCTGTTTTTTTGATTGATTTGGGAAGTGAGATTATTTTATCATCTATTTCAATCTTGTTTTGGTTTTTGATTTCTTTGGCAATATTTTTAGTAGTAACCGAGCCAAATAGAATTCCCTCTTCGTTGGTTTTGACAAGGATTTTTATTTTTTGTTTGTTCAATTTTTTAGCAAGTTCTTTGTCGTCTTGAAGGGCTAGTTTTTTTCTCTTTTTAACTTCGGTCTGCATTTTTTGGGCTTTTTCTATTTCTTTTTTGGTGGCCGGAACAGCTAGTTTTTGGGGAATTAAAAAATTAAGGGCATAGCCGTTTTTGACTTCTTTTATTTCTCCTTCTACGCCGAGTTTTTCGACGTCTTGTTTTAGTACAATTTTCATAATGATAATACGAATTTATAAATAAATGCTAATATACGAATAGTATTAGGCTAAAATTTTACTTCGAACTGTTTGAATTCATTGGTTGGTGCTTGCCAGTCTGTTTTAATATTTTCAATTTTGGATTGCGGGGTTCCTTTTTGGATGAATTTAACGAATTCTTTCAAGTCATTTTCTTCGCCTTCAGCAACAATAGTTACTGTGTTATCAGGATTGTTTTGGACATAACCAGTAAGATTGAGAGAGTCGGCAATTTCTTTGGAGTTATGTCTGAAAAAGACACCTTGGACTTTGCCGGTAATTTTTAAATTGACTCTTTTGTCCATTGTTTTATTTTATACTTTTATTTCAGGTTTGGCAAGGGTATTAAAGGCACCAAGGGCGCCAAAGAGTATGGCGGCGTCATCCATTTGGCCAAAGACAGGTATGAAGTCGGCTATAATATCTAGTGGAAATAGGATATAAGCAATAGCGCCGATTGGGATTAGCTTGTAAAGAAAGGGTGTTTCTTTTTTTAAAAATAAACGGCCAGTATTTTTTATGTAATGATATGATTTTTTGATGTTTTTCATGATATTAAATTGCTATGTTGTTAGATGTAGTTTTATAGTGTTATTTATTTTTTTTTATAATTTTTGGTTTTACTACTGTATATTTCCAGATGGGTGGTTTGCCCCAGGCCTTGTCTGTCCATTTTCTGCCGGCAAAATTTCTTGGTTTTTTATATCTTGGAATGCAATGGAAGTGTAAATGGTGTAATTTGTTTCCTAATTGCAGATAATTAAATTTATCTGGCCTAAAAGCTTTTGTAATAGCTTTTTCTATTTCGTTCATTATTGTTTTAAGTTCAAGAATTTCTGTATTTTTTAGTTCGTAAATTTTTTCGATGTTTCTTTTGGCGAAGATTATGTAGTTTCCCAAGGTGTGTTGACGGAAGCTGACTTCAACTATCCAGTGGTTGTATTCTTTTAAGACTCCTTCAATGTATT
>JAUWOX010000059.1 GCA_030611905.1 bacterium | reverse complement strand
AATCTCTAAACATCTGACCGATTTTTAAAGCCATCTCTAAAATGTCACCTGATCCTTCCAGGAAATTCTCCAGATCTTTTTCTCCTGGCCATTTTCTAAATCCACCTACCATATTAGTCAACGGGTGAGTGGTTCGACCACCAATTAATCCACATAAATCCATAGCCCATTTTCTAATATCAATTGCCATTTGCGCTTCCCTTGGATATGTTCCTGCCATTTTCATATCATCATCATAATCCAAAAAATCAGGCAATGACAAAAAGAAGAGATGCAAAGTATGACTATGAATTATCTGACCTAATTCTAATAGCTTTCTTAACATAACCACCGCTTCACTAACCTCAACATCGAAACAAGCTTCCATCGCTTTAACCGCAGTAATATGATGGACAATTGGACAAATCCCACAAATTCTCGAAGTAATTGTCGGCGCTTCAGAATAATGCCGCCCGATTAAAGTCCCCTCAATTAATCTTGCTCCTTCTTCTGTAATCATCTTCGCTTCTCCCATCTTTCCATCCAAAATTGCCCCTTCAAAAGAAGCATGCCCTTCCATCTTTGCCAAATGATTAATTTTGATTATTTTTTTTGCCATAAACTTAATTTATAAATCCATTCTAAATTCTAAACCATAGTCTTTGAATCCTAATTTTTTATACCAATCATGTACTCTTTTTCTTGATTTTCGACTTGTTCCAATCAATTTATAACACTTCCTTTTTTTTGCTTCATAAATCACTACCTCTAATAACTTAGAACCAGCACCCTGTCCGCGATACTTCTCATCAATGAAAACATCCTCAAGCAACCCATACGACTTTTTATGCAAGTCATTATTAATTAAATATAAATATGCCCTTCCCATCACAATACCATTTTCTTCTACAATAATCTTTACTACACAACAATCCTTTTTTATTATTTTTCTAATCTTCATGACTATTTTCTGCTTTCTGTTTTCTATTTACTAAATTCTTAATATTAAATATCTCCAACATTTCCTTATAATCCCGTTCCCATTTTTTACTTCCCATAACTTTCTCAATTTTCTTTTTAAAATTATCCCAATTAATCCCTTTCATCGGCCCCCGACAAATTTGACACGGCATTCCAGCCCTTGGACAAGGAGCCGTACATCCACCCAGAGCTATTGGTCCAAAGCATGGCTCACCTTTTTTCAATAAACATTCTGCTCCTGCCAATTGGCATTCATAACAAACAGGCCGTTCAACAATCTTGAAATCAACTTCATTCAAAACATGCGAGACAAATCTAATAAACTCTTCCGGGTTAATTGGACAAGTCGGAATAATCGCATCAATCTTAACGATCTTCGCCAACTCTACGATATTAGGATTAAAAATTTTTTTGTGATTCTCAGGGTAAGTATACTTCATCGCCTCTTCTTTATTAGTATGATTTCTCATTGCATATGTTCCACCAGTATGCGCGCATCCGCCCAATGCCACTAAAAGCTTCGATCTTTTTCTTAGACTCTTTAGCTTAGTAAAATTATCTTTTGTTATTGGACTACCTTCGACAAACGTCAAATCATACTTCTCATTCTCATCATGTTCCTTTTCTTCAATCAATCTAAATTTAATCAAGTTAATCTTATCAGCCACTTCCAAAAATTCATTTCCCAAATTAAGCAACGAGAAATAACAACCCTCACAAGAAGTTAATGACACCATGGCTACTTTTAGTTTTTGCTCAAACATTTATTCGCTTTAGTATAATATTTCAAATTCTCAACCTGCTCTTTGTTCAATCTCTGGATTCTCTCTTTCCAGTGGTATGCATAATAATTATTTCCAACTCTTCTTACGCTAATTTGACAGATTCTCTTCATTCTATCAGTTAATTTTATATCGGGGTTAAACGGCTTTCTCTGCCAAACATGATACGAATGATGAAGATATCCTCCATTTTTGTACCTTGCCTTTCTTAACAAATCATTTCCTATCCAATATGCCTCCAAGACTCTCTCGTCCATGGGATCCTTAGTTCCATTAGATTTAGCAATCCTTTTACAATAATAATAAACTGGTTTGAATTTTTTTAAAATTTCCTTTATCTCAGCTATATTAGAACTACGTCCTTCAATATAATTCAAAAATGTTTCCGAGCAATCCTCATTTGGTCCACAAAATCCAAGCCGATGGGGAACTAACGAATATTTACAAGCATCCTTTAGTGTAAACATAACTTGCCCTTAAAATAATCACTTCCAAATTTATCTATTGTTACAAAAATAATCATTCCTAAAAACATTAAACTAATTCCCCATATCTGCTCTGCCACAAAAACTTTTCCCTGAATTAACTGCAATAAACTCGTTATCGGCGCGCCTAAAGCCAATATTCCAGCTGCATAAGTCAATGGAATATATTTCAAACCTGAATACCAAGTCAAAACATAACCACATAATAATAATGCCGTCAGCAATACCCAACCGATTTGACTTAAATTCAATGTCAGCAAACTCGCGGCCTGACCAGTTATCGCCCAAAAAATCATGATAACTAAAGAACCAAAAGCCATCCTCCCCCACGCCACAATTCTCGGTGAAATAGTTTTAATAGTTCGTTTTGAAATCATATTTTCGATCGCCCATAATAAAGTCGCCCCTAAGATCAACGCATCGCCCTTACCCCAAGACAAAGAACCATTGACTTGAAACAACAACACACTACCAATCAATAAAAAAACTAAACCAATTAAATAATGCCATTTCAATTTTTCTTTCAAAAATACCGGCGCTAAGATCGCAATAAAAATAAATAAAAATTTATGAATATACGAAGCCTCCGGACCAGTGCTCATGCTCAATCCCTTAAAAAACATCAAAAAAGGAATACCGCCACCAATTACACCAATTAACAACAATCTCAACCAATCCCTCCTTTGCAATTTTCTAAAATTCTTAAATTCTTTCATCAATAAAATTATCCCGACTAAAAACAATACAACCACAACATTCTTAAACCCCGTAAAAATATATGGATTAACTACTTTAACACCAAATTGATTAATAAAAATCGATACTCCTGAAATAACCGCTGTCCCCAACACTAATAAAATACCTTTGTTTTTCATATTATTTTTTAATCAATTGAAAAAAATCTCTCGCCTGTTGATTGCTTAATTTTTGAGTTATAAATTTGTTTTGGATAATCACCCAGTCACCAATTTTAACATTTTTAATCAAAGAATTCGAGACCCTGGATTCACTCTCTCTATATCCAATTACAAAACCAACTTTATTATTTTTTTTCACTTTTCCCGGAATCATCAAGCACATATCTTTTAATTAACAATTTCCCAACTATAAAAATTACTACAAAAACTAACAATGTTCCCCAAATCCCAGCCAAAGAAGTTGCCAGCATCTCATTTTCAATTCCCGGAAACAAATAATCTGGCATCATCCCTGAAATAATCGAAAATCCTTTATCAATAAATCCTCTATCCTCTGCCACTTTTTCCAAACCATCAGGAAAACTCGAAGCGAACAAAGAAACAATTCCCCCAACTATTAAAGCACCTATTAAAATAATTTTTATTTCTTTATTTTTCATTCTTTAAAATTTTAGGACAATATCGCAATAACAATTTTAAAATACAAACCGTAATCAAGCCCTCACCAATTCCAATAAAAAAATGAATCAAGATCATCGCTCTCAAAATCTCTCCAAAAGAATATGTCCCAGACAAAACTAATTCCATTGCACAGACAACCGAAGCCAAAATCACCGATATCCACGCCGCCAAAAACGCACTTAATAATTTCTTTTTAAATTTCTTATTGAAAAAATAATAGATATAATAACCACCAATCGCCCCCACCAATCCTATATTAATAATGTTTGCGCCCAAAGCCATAATCCCACCATCTCCAAAAAACAAAGACTGCAAGGCCAAAACAATAGCAATTACTAAAAATCCTTCAAGCGGCCCTAAGATTACTGCCGCCAAAACCCCGCCCAATAGATGACCAGAGGTTCCGCCTATCACTGGAAAATTAACCATCTGCGCCGCAAAAACAAAAGCCCCGATAACCGCCATTTTATAAATCTTATTCTCCCCAATCTTTGTCAAACTATATTTAAAAGAAACCTCGACATCATTAATATCAATACCCTCCGCCACTGCCAGCTTTTTCTTAGCAACCGGAACTCTCTCAAAAAGCCTTTGCCTAATCTTTTTTACACTTAAAACCACAACAGCTATTGCCGCCCCGATCAAACTAACTGAAACTTTATTATTTAAAAATCCATCAGGTATATGCATCCTATAATTTTTAATTTATAATTTTAAATAATTCCAGGTATCCACTCTATTTTATCCCAGCTAAATACTGGCCCATCCTTACAAACATAATATGGCCCCACAGCACAATGTTCACAAACCCCCAGCCCGCATTCCATTCTTCTCTCTAAAGAAATATATATATCAGAATACTCAACCTTTAATTTATCCAATTCTTGAATCACAAATTTGGCCATTAATGGTGGACCACAAATAAACACAACTGGCCTTTCAACTAAATCAACTTTACCAAACAACTCTGTTACTAATCCAGTATCGCATTTAAATTTCGAAGAATCACAAGACTTATCTTGCTTATCAACCTTCAAATTTAAATCTATTCCCGCTCCAAGCCACTTTTCAAAATCATCTTTAAACAACAAATCATCATATGACCGAGCTCCATAAAATACTTGCAGTTTTCCTTCAAATTCATCTTTTCGGTCTAGATATTCCTCTGTCACAGATCTCAATGGCACAAACCCGCAACCACCAGACACAAGCAATAAATTTCTAGACTTTAATAAATCCATTGGGAACCCATTGCCGAAAGGCCCTCTCATTCCAACTTCATCACTAACCTTCATTTGACTTAAAGCACTGGTCAAAGAACCAACATCTCTAACTGCAATTTCAAAAAATTCTTTATTCTTAGAACTAGAGCCAAAAGTAAAAGGTGCCTCATTAAAACCAGGAATAGAAATTTCTATAAACTGACCTGGCAAAAAATCAAACTGCTTGGCATATTCCTTATCTTGAAATTCCAAAACAAACCGCTTCGCATCGGATGATTCTTTTATTATTTTTCTAATCACAACGCTCTTTGTTTGATACGGATTAAACATAATCTAAGATTTTAATATTCTATCAAGCACGCCCATAAAATCAATTCCCACCGGACAAACATCAGTACAACGACCACATTTAACACACCCAGGAATCTTATATTTTTCAGGCACTCTTACAAACTTATGATAAAAATAAAACCACATTCTCTGTGCTGTCGAAGACAAAGACCGATAATCACCAGCAATCTCTGAAAATTCATGATACATACAAGCATCCCAGCATCGATTTCGCTTGCCCTCGCCTTTACTTAAACTTGGTTCATCATCTATCCTAAAACAATAACACGTTGGACAAACTATTGCGCACTGCCCACACTCAATACATCTCTTACCTAATTCCTCCCAGATAGTTTTAAGATAATTCTTTTTTAATTTCTTCCACACTTTCACCATATCCTTATCTAGGCCCTCTTCTCTAATCGGACCAACATATTCAATATGCTCGTGCTTTCTATAATTAAAATCGTTCAAAATTTCCTGCCCCCTGTATGATCCTGTAAATACTTCTATCTCGGAGCCATTTACACCTAATTCCTCTATATCAGCAATTTCCAAAAAAATATCAAACTTCAAATGTTCCAAAATATGCTCTTCATATTTTGATTGAAAAATCATTTCACTTTCTACATCTCGCTTACCCACAATACTATAACCTATGACTAAAGTCTCTTGCCTTCTCGATTGATAATAAGGATCCTTAGCAAAAACCTGATCATATAAATTCAATGCCTTTAAATCAAAAACTGTCATTCCCAAAGCCACCTGCTTATGATAATTAAAATCTGGCTCTTTCAATTTATTATTCTTATACTTAAATAAAGTCTCACAAGCTGGAAAAAACAAACGCTTAAAAGAATAATAAGTCAGCTTACCATCAAGAACAACAACCTCAGGATTATCAATTTCCTCAATTAATAACCTTTTACTCGACTTATCTAAAATCGGACCATAGACCTTGTGATCCTTCTGCAAAAAATTAATAAATTCGTAAAATTTTCTTTTTGTCATTAATAAATTTAAAACGCTCTTCTCTCCGGTCTCGGCCCTTTCTTTACCTTAAAATCTTCCTTTTTCATAATCAGCTCTAGGCCCTTATCTGTAATTTTTACTTCGCCTGCCTCAATAATCTTCATATTAGCAGACAGAACAATTAAAGGAACAATCTCCCTTGAACCCTTCAGCTGTTCGAAATCCTTTAATATCATATCCTGATCATCTGAAGTCAAGCTAATTTCTTTCCAAATTTCTGGAAAAGCAATTCTTAAATTAGCGACATAATTAGCTAAATGCGCTCCTGGATTAAACTTTGATCTAGGTTTTCTTATTGGATCCAAGTTCCTCAAACTCCTCACTTTTTGTTTATCAAAAGTCAACTTAGAAAATCTCTTTGGAAAAAGAATTCTAAGATTTCTCGCTGCAGATACAAATTTATCAGGATCATCAGCGCCTAATTCCGCTTTCGCGCGCCTCCACCATGTTTCAACATCAC
>JAUWOX010000106.1 GCA_030611905.1 bacterium | reverse complement strand
CTGAAGCCGATGTGCTGAACGTGGCACTCTTTAGTAAAACTGCTAAACAGTGGCGTGATGAACACCCCAAAGACAAAGGCAATATCCGTGACCATGCCAATATTTCACAGCTTGTCTGCCTCTCCAATCTTGAGAATTTGAATGCCCACTTTATTAATGACGGCATGGCGCAGAGTGAACGATTGGTGAAATTGAACCAGATTGCCATTCATCAGATGAAGCTTTTGACAGCGGAGCGTGGGGTAAAGATGATGGGGGAGAAAAAATGAGTGTAGGGAATTTTCGGGAGTCGATTTATCTTGAGGGGATGTTGGGATGAAAATGCAAATTAAAAAAATAGGAGACATTTTCCAAATATCTGGGCGAGTTAGAGCTCGGGCGGAATTATTTCCTGTTATGTCTATAACCATGCGTTATGGCTTAATAGATCAATCAGATAAATTTAAAAAAAGAGTTGCAAGTACAAATACTTCCAACTATAAAATTGTATATAAAAACGAATTAGTTGTTGGTTTTCCGATTGACGAAGGCGTTATTGATTTTCAAACCAAATATGACCAGGCCATCGTAAGCCCGGCTTACGATATTTGGAAACTTAAAGACGGAATATTATGTAACCTTGGTTATTTAAGGCGCTATTTAAGATCAAATAAGGCTCGTCGCATTTATGCTTCCAAGATGAGGGGGGCAGTTGCAAGAAGAAGAAGTATTACAAAAGATGATTTTTTATCTATTCAAATCCCCTTTCCTCCCCTCGACGACCAAATCCGCATTGCCACCGTTCTCACCCAGGCGGAAAAGCTGATTGCCAAACGTAAAGAGAGCATCAAGATGTTGGACGAACTCTTGAAGAGTACTTTTCGGGAGATGTTTGGTGATCCGGTGAGAAATGAGAAGGGGTGGGAGCTTAAGAAATTACCTCAATTAATTACTAAATCTAAAAATTCTCTAAAAAGAGGGCCATTTGGTGGTGCATTAAAAAAAGAAATATTTGTTGTTGAAGGCTATCTTGTATATGAACAAAATCATGCGCTAAATAATGATTATTCGTTTAAACGATACTTTATTGATAAAAAAAAATTTGAAGAGCTTAAAGATTTTAAAGTGAAAGCAGGTGATATACTTATCAGCTGTTCTGGTGTGTATTTGGGGAAATTATCTATTGTGCCGGAAGGTGCATTGCCAGGAATAATTAATCAGGCTTTATTAAAAGTGACGCTAAATCAAAAGGAGATGAATCAAGTATTTTTTGTTTATGTGTTTAGCAACCCTGCCTTTAGAAATAAATACATAACTTCAAATAGAGGGAGTGCTATTCCTAATTTGCCACCAATGCCTGTTATTAAAAATATAGATTTTATTTCCCCGCTCATTGAGGTCCAAAATCAATTCGCCGCCATAGTCCAAAAAGTCGAATCCCTCAAAGCAAAATACACCCAAAGCCTCACAGGGCTGGAAAACCTCTACTGTTCCCTCAGTCAACGAGCATTTAAGGGAGAGTTGGATTTGAGCATGGTCCCGGTGGAAAAAGAAAAACAAATAGTAGATCTTCAAGGGGAAATAAAAGAAACCTCATCTATGACTGGCGAACTATCCGCATCAAACGAAGTATCTGCATCAAAAGAATACTCAGAAGCAGAGTTAATAAAAATCATCCAATCTTTAGCAGGGAAAACTTTTAGCTTTGACTCCCTCATGACCGAACTTGAAAAAGCTTCCTTTGAAGAGATGCCCGAATATGAAGAATTAAAAAAACAAATCTATAAAATGCTTGAAGGTACAAATCCGCTGTTATCGCAAACTTTTGACAAGGTTAAAAAAGAAATTGTGCTGAGTGTTAATAAATGAAACTGTTACGTTTGAAAATAACAGATCCAATCGGCTTTAGAAGTCTGCAAGCAGGCTTTGAGGTTCATTTCCTGCGCGAATGGAACTATGCTGAGGCGGGCGACTTTAATCAGTACATATTGGCAGGGCCAAACGGCAGCGGTAAGTCTAATGTATTGGAAACATTAGCCGCGATTTTTTATCATATCGAATGCATGTATCTCAATTACAGGCCAGAATCATTTGAATATGATGAAACAGAAAACCCCACAGGCTTTCGTAGCGAAATTGCTTCACCAAACGGCTTTGAAGTAGAATATTTTATTCCTGCTCCTGCCGCATTAAACATTTCAGGATCTCAAGAATACGCACATATTAAAATCATTAAAGAAAACGACAAATCACCGCTTATTTATTGGGTTAATAGAGACTTGTTTAATGGCAATGGTGAAGCAGATCAGATCCTTGCCAGTATTGAAGCCAAAGAGGTGTTGCCCGATTTTGTGCTGGGTTATTCTTCCGGTGAAAATGAAATATTGAGTTTGCCTTTTTTTAAAATGCGCTTTATCCATTTTGATGAATACAAAGATTATCTTATCCGCCAAACCTCTTATTCCAGCGTACCGGAAGGCAGGCTTACATTTCTCAACAACGAATTTAATCAGGCCATTCTTATAAGCAATTTTCTCCTTCAAGACAAAGAATTATTAAAACCATTTAAAGATGAAGTGGGCGTTGAAGATGTAAAGATTTTTCGTATCATTATTAAAAAGTATATAAAACTAAATAAATACCAGATAACCGAAGACCTGAAGGATACAGTCAATTTTCCAAAAAGTATTACTGAAACAATCGAAGACGAATTGGGTGAAAAACAGTATCGCCTTGATATCACGCAAAATCTGAAAACAATTATTCAAAAACTTAAAAGCTGTTCTACTTGCAATTACTACGATTCTGAAGTTGATGAGCTATATCTTGATTTTTGGGTTAACGAAGAAACCAAACAAGCCTTTGCTCATCATTTTTATTCAGCGATTGAACTTTTTCAGGCTTTTCAGATACTACTGACTCTCAATCTTTATACTGTTAATGCGAAGTTGAAAAAAGAACTCTATCAATCTGCAAGCTTATATGTAAATGAAACTGTTCCCACTCTCCCCGCAGATGAGCGGATAATGCGTTTCAATGATGTGTGGATACAAAAAAGCGGAGTAATGGAAAACCTGCTCAGTAAATCACTTTCAGATGGAGAGCATCAATTTCTTCACTCTTTAGGTTTATGTCTGTTATACAAAAATAAAAAGTGTCTGTTTCTTCTTGATGAACCGGAAACCCATTTCAATCCCGATTGGCGGGCAAAGCTAATCTCCCGCATTCGTGATTGCTTTAACGATAAAGATGCAAAATACACCATGCGGGAAATGTTGATCACCACCCATACACCTTTTTTAATATCAGATAGTAAAAAAGAGTATGTGCTGATCTTTAATAAAAATAGAGATGGTAAAACAGTGAAAGTTTCACGGCCGGACTATAACACTCTTGGCGCGTCAATTAATAAAATTACAATGAAAACTTTTGGTAAAACAGAAACAATTGGTGGGTATGCAGAAAAGCAACTTAATGAAATTAAAAAGCGGTTTGAAGCTGGAGCACCACAACAAGAGTTAATTGATGAAGTCAATAACTTGCTCGGAGACTCTGTAGAGAAAGTACTATTTATTAAAAGAGTGATTGATAGTATGGAGGACAGGTAATGCTATTTCCTTACCAATATATCAATCATAGTATGGAGAAAATGCAGGATTTTATTGATTACATTTTTTATGATATTTGGTGTAAGGCCCCGATATGCAAAGATTATTCATTAGATCTGTACAATAATAAACCTGAACTTAAAGAAGTGGTGACCGCTTTTCACTATTCAAGCACTAAAGAGGGTGACTTTTTTAATGCTAAGATTGAAGAAATATTTTTAATTTTTAAAAAGCTTAACCCTGCGGAAATCTGCCAATTAAAAACATGGTATCTATCAAATAACAACATTAAAGGCTTATGTAACAATGATCCTACAGTTGCGCCATCGACTTACTCAGATGTAAATCAATTGAATGCCGCGCTTGGTAACGCCCTAAAAACATTTTTTATTCGATTATACTCGAAGGGCCTTCTTTCCCTGAAAGCATTATCAGATAAAATTGGTTTGATCGATGAGCACTATACAGAGTTTGTAAAAAAAAATAACAAAGGCAAATGTCCATTTTGCGGATTATATGATATTGACAGTGAATATGTTCATACCAGAGAAGCTTATGATCATTATTTGCCAAAGAGCGAATATCCTTTTTCTTCTATAAACTTTAAAAACTTGGCCCCGATTTGCCATAAATGCAATAGTGGGAA
>JAUWOX010000155.1 GCA_030611905.1 bacterium | reverse complement strand
AGAATGTGATGCAGGCGACACGAATTGATATTGGAGATCTATCCGACGAATTTGTACAAAGACTAAGAGATTTGGGATTTTTTACCAGCGACAAGCTTCTACTTATTATTGACGGCGAACAAATGCGTGCCGCGGTTGTTTCTCCGAAGGTACTTGAGCCTCTAGGGTATAGTCTTCAGCTTGTTGTGCCAACGTCAGTTTTCGACGATAATTCTGAGCCTGAATCACAGGCCGCAGGAGGGTAAAGATGGATAAAAGACGAGGTTCTGATGGGCGACCAATCGTGTTTACATTGAAAGATCTTCAGGAGGCAACTATAGCGCAAGAACGCGCTAGACGAGAACGAATTGCGCTAAGCAAGACTCCATGCGGAGATCTTGGACGGCGTATTTATGAAAAACTTGATCCTTTGGGGGGATAATCATCTGAAAAGGTGATTTTTTATTGAAAAGATTGACAGAAACTATATTTAGTAATACAATGAATTTTGATTTGTTCCCTAGGCCAAGGAGAAAAAGCAATGGTAAGAAAATACACAATCAGTGAATTAGACGAACAGATTCGTGATTTTCTTCTACGAGCGAGACGGGCAGGAATTCTTGTAACTGATGATACTGATAATCCGATTTTGGTCGTACCAATGAATGATTTATCACAGACACTTGCTGAATTGAAGAGACTGGGAATCCTAATTCCGCCTGAAATTAGCTCTTTAGTATAATCATCTGAAAAGGTGATTTTTTATTTTCTGAATTCTTGCTAATAGCTATTCCTGTGGATAACTTGTTGAGATGTGGATAACTAATTGTTGATAACTTAAAAGGCATGTGTATAACTTTTTTGTTCAACTTGTGGATAAATCGGTTTCGTTGCTTAATAAAGCCCTCTTTCTTTACTTGCTATTAGCTTTGATTAGAACGCAAATTTATGTTATAATTAAGTTGAAACAAAAATAAAAATGCTGTTTAACAACTTGTTGCTTGCAAAGCTCAAATTAGGGCTTAGTGTTTGTTATTCATAAATCTCTCGAGTCTGAATGTCCTTTACCCCCAGTAACTTTAAAATGATGTACTTCTGAAAAGTCATAATTTGTCAGCTACAGGCAATAAAATGTCTCAACCTGTTCTAAGTGATTAGACATGTTGTAATAAATGAATTCATGAAGAATTCAGGTTTCAGTCACCCGCTTCTTTAACGAGATTCGGGCCACAGAAAACAGTTATAGGATATTTATTAGAATGTGTTCTAGTTGCGTAACGGCATGGAGCGAGCTTTCTATCACTAATAGGCGCCAATTTACCTCTAATATCCGCAATATTATTTATTGGCGAGAATTCGAAGTAGATTAGCGATTATTAGTGATTAGACAGCTCTCTCTGTCCGTAAAGGGTGCCGATTCACCCGTTTCGCTCTTTGGACTCCGTGATAACAGAAAGCGGAGTATTAAACAAAAACAAAATTATTTGGTCATTGGCTCAAAATAAGCCCCCGACCAGAAGGACGGTGAGAGATAAGACACAATTGAGAAACTATCGGGTCTCATGTGCACCTTGGGTTATATCGCTAAATCCTGCCTTAACTTCATTCTTTGAATGAGGACAAGGCGGTAAGATATGACTCCTACGGGTGCCAGAGCGCCATTAAATATTTTAAACGGGCGCCATCTGGCGCCCGTTTTTTTTGTTGAGCAAGCTATTTTTTCAAGCCGAGCGGAGCGAGGCGTAGAAAAAACTGGCTTGATCAACAAACCCTGCACCAAATGCCCCTGAATACTAAATAAATGTTTGTAATTTGATTGAATTTAAAATACTAAATACTTTTATTTGTTGCATCTGCATTTTGGTGCGGGGTAAAGATGTAGATTTGTCTTGAAAATGTATAAAAAAAATCCCAAATACTATTGGGATTGCGCTGCTGTCTTTTGACTCTTTCCCTGGCATACAAGGACACAATGGCGTACAACTGGATTTGTATCTAACATTCGCTTAAACTCTCCGGTACTCACACCATCTCGTCTCATTTGATCAGTAATTTGTCCTGCTATCTCACTTATGTGCCTTTGTTGTTCTGGAGGCATAGCTGCAAAAACTATTTCAGGTTCTAGCGGCATTGGGATCCCTCCTGGCTGTTCAAAGTGCGGGTGTTTTACCAACAAAATTAATATTAACAGAAAAATACAATATTGAAAAGATTTACACACTGGATAACTTTATGCTAAGATGTGAATAGAGAATTGTGAATTGAGAATTCAGTATTAATGACGCTATTCTCAACCCTGCTTACTGGCAGGCAAGTTCCCGATTCTTAATTCTAAATAGTTATGCTTCCAGAATTAGCAACATTTGATTTTTTTGGAGTTGAATTAACATTGCATTCATATGGTTTTTTTGTCTTGATCGCTATTATTCTAGCGGTTTTAGTTTTTTATTCGCTTTTGAAAAGCCACAATATTAAGGCTGATAGAACAGTTGATAATGTAATTTGGGTTATTTTAGGTGGATTAATCGGCGCTAGGCTATTCTTTGTTTTATTCCATTGGAGCTTTTATGCTGATAATTGGCCGGAGATTTTTAAATTTTGGTACGGAGGCTTAGATTTTGGAGGAGCTTTTATCGGCGGATTTATTGTGGCAGCCATCTGGCTTTACTGGAAAAAAAGAAAAGAGATGTGGAAATGGCTTGATATGGGCATGATTGCTTTGGCCTTGGGTCATGCTATAGGAATGTTGGGCGCTTTATTTGCTGGTTCAGACTTAGGCAAAAAAACTATTGGTTGGGGAATTAAATTTGAGGCTTTGGGCGAAAATTTTA
>JAUWOX010000080.1 GCA_030611905.1 bacterium | reverse complement strand
TGGATGTTGAGCCAGGCAAGGATCACCTTCCTGACCTCTCTCCAGCTCGAGGCCGACCCCTCGATGGATCCCGAGGCAGCCAGGGAGCATGTTCTCCGGAAGAAGACGGTCGATGGCCGTCAGCGGAACGTCCTGAGGGATGACCGCCGGTCGTGGGGACAAGGAGACCTCAACCTGACCAACATCGGGCCGCTCTTCCACTACGCTCTGCGTAGTACGGTGGCCAAGCAGCTCGAGAGGGGAACGCAGGGGCCGCAGTCTGCCCTCAACCAGGGCAAGGGCAAGGGCGGCCACAACTTCGGGCCCGCCACCTCTCAGGAGATCGCCCGCCACTCCAACGACGGCGGCACTCCCGCGGTATCGTTGGAGGACAAGCTCCTCCTCTCGAAGATCCGCCAGAGCACGGAGTGGAACGTCGCTCGCATGGCCGGTCATGACCTCGCGACCTACGAGGCCCAGCACCTGGCCGAACTCAAGGCCGAGGCCGCCGACAAAGAGTCCGAAGCCGCCAAGGCCAAGGGCTAGTCACGAGAGACAGCTCCCCGCTGTCTCCTTACATAGCTTTTGCTCAACTCCGATAGAGTAAAAGCACGCACCTACCATTCATTCGGAAAAATCTTTGCCAGACTCCGATAAAGCAAAGATCATCGCACCTTCATCGGACCCGCACCTTTTGAAGGCACTACCAAGTGCCTTCTCCCTCTAGTCTTTAATAAATATTTAAAGACTGAAGAGAGAACTCTATAATTAAAAAATCAAAATAAAAAATATCAAATCGACCAAAATTTATTTAAAATTAAAATAGTCTTTCTTTGCAGAAATTTGAATATCACAAATATTCAGTTTTCTACAAAGACAAATTTTGTCTTTTTGTTCTTTTGCCCGGATGGCGGAAGGGTAGACGCAGGGGACTTAAAATCCCTTGTCGCAAGACGTGCGGGTTCGAGCCCCGTTCCGGGTACCAAGACGGTGTTTCCTATCGAGACGCCGTCTTTCCTTTTCACTTGCTTTTTTTCCCGATTTCTGTTAAATTATTTACAGTCAATTAATTATTGACTTTTAACTTTATACATACAACTTTTAACTTATAACTTCACAACCATGTCCCAAGACAGCCTCATAAAACTTAAATGCACCGAATGCAAAAATATTAATTATTATTCCAAAAAGAATAAAAAAATATTCAAGGATAAATTTGAGATGAAAAAGCATTGTAAAAAGTGCAGAAAACATACCTTGCATAAAGAAACCAAGTAAAAAATACCAAATACCAAATAAATTACAAATCACAATAACAAAAATTAAAAAATTTATAATTTGTTATTTATGATTTGGAATTTCAAGCATGGGGGCGTAGTTTAATGGTAGAACACTGGTTTCCAAAACCAGTAGCGTGGGTTCAATTCCTACCGCCCCTGCCAGCGTGTAATTACAGAGGTCAAAGACTCTGTTTTTGTTTTATTTAAGCATGTTTTATCTAGTTCTAACCTTTGATATTCTTTTTCTAAGACTGGATAGCCTTGTTTAATAGGTTGTAGCCATTTATTCCCTTGAATAAACAATTTTCTGTCTTTTAATAAAAAGTTCGAACCTAGTCCGGCAAGTATCTTTTTTTTGGTTTCTAGATCGCCGTTTATAAAATGCACTCTGGCATAAGTAGCAAATTCAAAAGTCTTTTCTGTTAGCTCCAGCCAATTATTAGCGCGTTGTTCTGTATGCTTTAATTTATCTTTTAATCTTGTAATATCTTTTTGTAAATTATTTCGTTCTTTAATATATTCCTTTTCAGAAATAAGCTCTCTATATCTCATCTTAGTTAAATTATCTAATTGCTTTTGAGTATTAACTAGAGTTCTATGTTGCATCTCATAAATCAAAGTTCGTTCAGTAATCTCTTTGTCATTTGATTCATTCAAGACTTCTAAGGCCCAATCTTTGAATTCGGGGAGGATAGTAATCTCGTTCAAGTTCTCAATAATTTGCTTTTCAAGTTTTTCTTTTCGTAGTGGCTTTTGATTACATTTAAGATGTCTTTTTCTTTTGGTGCAACGATAATAAGTATAATAACGAATTTCTTTTGTGTTTTTAATGAACTTCTTTTTAGTTTCTGCAGTTATTGAACAACCGCACTCTGCACAACGAATCATTCCGGTAAAAGCAAACTTATGTTTTTTTGATCTGGGCCTTCCCTTTCTCCCAAGTAGCACTTGAGCCCTGTCAAATTCTTCTAGAGTAATCATGATTTTATGCTTACCCGGATATTCCTTTCCTTTGTGAACAATAATCCCAGCATAAAACAAATTAGTAAAAATCTTATATAACCCACTCATTGCCAAAGGCTTATTTCCCACCTTTTTCTTTTTCAATGTTCTAAATCCCCATTCATTATTCAGCTTATCTAATATTTGAGGGACTGTATAATTGCCAGTTAACGTATAATCCCAAGCCCGTCTAATCAAGTCAAACCTTTCTTGATCGACTGCAATTGTATGTGTTAAAACATCATTCTTATAGCCCGTTGGAGCCATGCCGGGTCTCCAGCCTTTTTCTATTTTGCTTTGTATTCCTCGTTTTACATTTTTGCTCAAATCCAAAATAAACTGATTAGCCATTCCGCTCTCTACATTAAAAAGCAGAACATTATCATCTGGGAGATATTCTCGGTCAATTGTATTAATAGATTTAATTATATACTGTTGTAAAAGCCATTGAACCTGCGCGCTATCAATCGGATTTCTTGATAGGCGATTGATATTCCAGCACAAAATTCCTTGAGCATCACCAGCCTCAATTCGTTTCATCATCTCATCAAAGACAGGGCGGTTGTTCGGTTTTTTAGCTGACTTTGATTCAGTGTAAACCTTCTTAATTTTCAAATTTAATCTCTTTGCTTTTTCCTTGCATAGTTTAACTTGATCATCAATTGATTGAACTTGTCGATCTTCGCCTTCTGTTGACTTTCTTGCATAAAGAAAATATTGCATAATTTTAATGTTAATTATTTAACCAAAAGGACGGTTCTAGTTGACCCAACTAGCAAACCCCAATAAGAGATTTGTGTTGGTAGAACCGCCCAAGCTGGCACGCAAAATAAATCTTATTAGGAATATTTACTAGTGGGTCAACACTTATATCATACCTCATTATTCTGATTTCGCCAAAATACCTTCTTCAATCATCCCTTTATATCTGCGTTTACGATAATCTAGATTAAGGCATTTTTTACAGCCAATCTGTTGATTAACAGGATGCTTGTATAAAATACCTATTCTAGAATGACAAATCGGACACTTAAACCAGAACCTAATCCCGTTGTAAAAAGTTCTAGATGTTGTTAATTCAATATTTATATCCATTATATCCAATTCTGCATTTAATATCATTTCCTTGAATTTTGTTTTGCATTTTACTAATAAATCTTTTATTTGGATTTTTTGACAATTTTCAACCAAATGTTTATTTCCGAAATTATTAGGGGTTAATGTTTTCATTAGATTTTTGATTAGCATTTATCTGCTGATTTTGTGAGACAAAAGCATTTTTTGCTTTTACATTGATATCAAGCTTGGGAGCTTTTATCTGCTTAAGTGTTGTTAAGGCTGTAATAAAATGTCTTTGCGCACGATCTATCTCTTTGCTTAGCATTGCGTAATATGTATTTATATCGTTGCTAACAGATGTTATTCGTGCACAGCAATTGAATTTAGTCGAATATTCTAATATTCGCACATAAGCTCCAGCAATTACTTCGGCTAAAGCTTTTTCGCTGGCTGTTTGGCATTTATATTCTTTAATCAACTGATTACTGAATTCTATTACCAATGGCCTAAATTTTTCTCCTATTGTTTCTGCAAGAGGATAATGTGTTTCTAGGCCAATTAGCGTTAGCGCTTTGCATAGTTTGTTTTCGAACTCTTTGAAATATTTACTGTCTTTTTGTCTGTTTTTTCCAGAAAATTCCGGCAAAAGCTTACTCATATCATCAATTATTTTGTCGGGACTACAATCAGCGAGTGTCATTTTTCTAACCATTTCTTTGGTTTCTTCGGGAGTGAATTTTTTGACTTTTTGAATCGCTTGTTTTTTCTTTTTAGGTTTTTGTAATGATTTTGTCATAATATTTGTGAACTTGTGAACATTGTGAACTTTATATTGTAATTAAACAGATTAAAATGGTATGTCTTTCACGGAGATATCTTCTATGCTTTTTTGTTCTGGCTCCGTTGCATTGTTCACAACGTTCACTTGTTCACTTTCAGATTTAATATTATATCGTTTTTTAAGCGTTGCGATTTTTCGTTTATTGTTGTCTGAAATTATGTATCCAATATTTGTTTTCTTGGGCGTAAGTCCAAGCATTTTTCTTACAAGAAAGCCCATTTTTCTTGGTGTCTTTCTTTCAGTATCATCAAGCTCTTCATTGAATTTATCGGCAATTTCTTTTATTGAAGGTTCTTGGTTGCCTTCTTCTTGTAATTCGCAGATAACTTCTAATATCTGATAGTTATAATTTAAAGTTCTATCTGCCTTAATTTGTTCATTATATTCTTTTACATAATGTTGGACTTCTTTGACTACTTCCTTATCATCAATAATGCTCATTAATGGAATTGCTATTTGATTAAGACGTGGTTCAATATCGCGATTCTCTAATTCATTCTTTATTTTATTTTTTCCTTTATTTTTGAAACGGAACATTAAAAGTTTATTTCTCAAATCTAGGGCTTCTTTTTCAAAAGTATCTGGTAAATTATATGGAATATCGTCTCTAGTAAAATTCAGATTCATGTCTTCTGTAATCATGCGACTTTCTAACGCATCATCTCTATAGTGCATTCTGGTAGCCATAATTTTGGGCCCAAAAACATTATAGGCTTTAACGTCAAAGCTTTTTTTGTTATTGCTTTCGCTTCTTAATACTGGCATTCCTTTCGCAAAACCATTATTTAATATTTTAATAATCTCCGCTGTAGTATCTGAAAATCTAAAATCCGCCTCATCTAGAATCAACGTGCCTCTAAAATCATTTATAATTCTAAAGATTGGAGAAACTGTTGTTGCGCCACTAGCAAATATTGGCCGATAGCAGATTGATCCAACTACCTGCAAAAAACGTGATTTGCCCGTCCCATAATCTCCCAATCCTCTTAGATAGGGAAGCTCATTAAAATCATCATGAATCCAAGTAAAAAGGACATAGTAGCTTGCG